>DATIRG010000074.1:0-9343 GCA_035470005.1 Lutibacter sp.
CTTGATACTATTTCAAAATATACAAGGGTGAATTCTCCAAATTATAGCTTAAAAACCGAGCAAATTAATTATTCTGAATTGGTAAACGGCCTTGTAAACGAATTTAGGACAAAAGCATCTGAAAAAAATATTGGTTTAGAAGTTAATATTCCTTCAAATGATATTTTTTTAACAATTGATATAGATGAAATTAGGCAGGCTTTAAGTGCCGTTTTAAACAATGCGTTGCGATACTCAAATGAGAATTCAATCGTAAACGTATCAGTAGAAGAAACTAAAAATACTGTTGAAACAACAATCACCGACCAAGGAATTGGAATTTCTGACACAGATTTGCCTCATATTTTTGAAGAATTTTATGTGGTTAATACGTATTCTGATGACAAACAAAAATGTATTGGCTTGGGAATGGCAATTGCCAAAAAAATTATTGAAAAACATAAAGGGAAAATTTCTGCCAAAAGTATTTTGGAAAAAGGATCGAGTTTTAAAATTTCCCTTCCTAAGAGTTAAAATTAATACACCGGTTAATTTTAAAATTCAAAATAAACAATCATTCAAAATAATTTGTATTTTACACCCGAAAACCCCAAATAAATTGTGAAAGAATGAAACCTATGAATCCCATAAAGACTATGAATGCAAATACTGACAAAGATGCATCTAACGCCAAAACCCTGGAAGAAAACGCTTCATTATCCAATAATACATATGTAACTTTTTTTGAACAAGCGCCAGTTGCGCTATGGGTCGAGGATTTTTCAAAAGCCAAACTTTATATTGAAAAAGTTGCTAGTGAAAACAATACTGATGTAAAATCATTTGTTACCAAAAACCCAAAATTTATTAAAAAATTAATTGATCTAATAGAGATTAAGGATATAAATGATGCCGCTTTAAAATTATACAAAGCCAAATCCAAACAAGAATTATTGCAAAACTTAAAGCTGGTTTTTACCCAAAAATCCTACAGAGGTTTCGCGAAATTAATTACCGATATACTTCTTGGAGGAACTGTTACCGAAATTGAAACCGTCAATAAAACGTTAAATGGTGAGGAATTCGATGCCTTGGTAAAATATAAAGTGAGTGCAGGAAGCGAGATAACGCTTGAAAACGTCATTGTATCCATTGAAAATATTACAGATAGTGTAAAATCAAGAAAAGCTGTCATTGAAAGTGAGTATAGGTACAAAGAAGCGCAATCATTGGCAAAAATTGGAAGCTGGTTTCACAATTTTGATACCGATGAGTCGCATTGGTCTGATGAAGCTTATAAAATTTTGGGATTGGTTGCCAGAAAAGATTTTTTAAATATTGAGGTTTTTATAGGTTTTGTGCATCCTGATGATCGGGAGTTTACAATGGACTATTCCTATGAATCTTTTCTGAAAAACCCCATCCAACATTTACAATACAGAATTATTACCGCAAACGGGGAATTGAAATATATTTCTGAAGTTAGAAGGGCAATCATTGAAAATCAGAAAATTGTTAAAATTATTGGAATTGGACAAGATATTAGTGAGCGCGTTTTAAATGAACAAAAACTAAATACCACTAAAAGTTTTTTATCAAATACCTTATCAAGCATTAAAGACGGTTTGGTGATATTGGACCGTGACTCAAAATACATTTATGTAAATCAAAAAGCAGCCGATTTGTTGGGCAAAAATGTAGAAGCGCTTATCGGAAAACATATTTGGACGGAATTTCCTGAAAAAGAAGGCGATCTGTTTTATGACAATTACCAAAAAGCCATAAAAACACAAAAACCCATCAGCTTTGAAAATTATTTTGAGCCTTGGAATAAATGGTTTGAAAACAGAATAATTCCGTCTCAAGAGGGAATTCTCATGTTTTTTCACGAAACTACCGATAAAAAGGAAACAGAAAACAAAATAAAAGTAGCGTATAATATTATCAATAAAAGTTCCTCTGTCGCTTTTTTATGTGAAAATAAACATGATTTTCCTATTGTGTTTACCTCCGAAAATTCACATAATTTATTTGGATACACACATCAAGAAATCCTTGCAGGCACCGTTAAATTGTATCAATTGGTTTACAAAGATGATAGAGAATGGGTGAGTAAAGAATTCATAAAATTTTTAAAAAACAAAAAATCACACGAATTAAAACTTCCTCCTTTTCGAATATTTACCAAAAAAGGTGACATCAAATGGATTCGGACAAATTTAGATTTAGTTAGAAACAATACCGATGAAATTACCCATATTCAGGGTATTTCAGAAGATATTACAGAACACAAAAAGGCAGATGATTTGTTTTTTGAAAGCAATCAACGGTTAAAAGACCAATTTAACCACACGCCTTTGGGCTCTATTATTTGGGATTTGGACTTTAATATATCTGAATGGAATAATTCCGCACAGCGAATTTTTGGCTATTCTGCAGAAGAAGCCAAAGAAAAAAACATAAAAGATTTAATTATACCTAATTATTTAGAGCCCGAAATGAAAGAAATTAGGGTGAAAATGTTAAATCATAGCGGACATAAAGTCACCAATGAAAATATTACCAAAAGTGGCAAAATAATTACTTGCGATTGGTACAATGTCGCCCTAAAAGATGCCGAAGGTAAAGTGGTAGGCATTGCCTCCTTAGTTGATGATATTACGGAGCGTATGAATTCAAAAAAATTACTTGAAAATTCTGAAAGAAAATACAGGGATATTTTTGAGAAAGCCATTGACGCGGTTTTAATTTTAAAAGATGGATTTTTTGCAGATTGTAATGATGCTGCCTTGAAAATGTTTGGTTTAGACAAGGCAACGCTTTTTAGCATTCATCCGTCAAAAATTTCTCCTGAAAATCAGCCTGATGGAGCAAGTTCTTTTTTAAAAGCGGAAGAAATGTTAAAAATTGCATTAGAAAAAGGCAGCAACAGATATCGATGTAACCAAAAACACCTTAACGGGCATGTTTTCCCCACTGAAGTTACGCTTACAAGAATTAATGAAGACGCAGAAGGACATACCGTTCACGTTGTCATTTCTGAAATTACGGAACGCGTAAAAAAAGAAGCACTTGAAAATGTACTTTATAACATCTCAAAAGCAGCGTTAACCACCGGCGATTTTAAAGAATTTAGTTTGTTCGTAAGAAATGAACTGCATAAAATAATTGACACCAGTAATTTTTACATCGCCATTTACAATGAAGAAACCGATATGATTAACACCCCGGTTTTTATGGATGATGTAGAGATGGTGGAGGAATTTTCGGCAAAAAACTCGTTAACCGGGTATGTCATAAAATCAAAAAAACCTTTAATTGTAAACAAAGCAGCACATCAGGAACTCATTAAAAACAACAAAGTTGAATTGATTGGTGAACATGCCAAAATTTGGGTAGGCGTGCCTTTAATAATCCAGGAAAAATGCATCGGTGCAATTGTGGTGCAAAGTTATGTTGATGAAAATGCGTACAATGAAAATGATGTGCAATTATTAGAATTTGTGGCCGACCAAATTAGCACCACCATTCAACGTAAAAAAGTTGAAAATGAATTGAATATTGCATTAATTCAGGCACAGGAATCAGATAGGCTGAAGTCGGCCTTTTTAGCAAATATGAGCCATGAAATAAGAACACCTATGAATGGCATTATTGGGTTTTCAGAATTGTGTTTAGATCCAAATATTTCAAAAGAGAAACAAAGAGAATTCGCAAACATTGTTATTAAAAGCAGCAAACGGTTGCTTTCAATTGTAAATGATATTTTAGACATTTCTAAAATTGAGGCCGGAGCCGTTACCTTAAACCTTGAAAATGTGAATTTAAATAGATTGTTAGATGAATTAGAGGATTTTTATAAACCAATCGCCCAAGAAAACAATTTAGTATTAACCTGTGAAAGAGGATTGGAAAATTATAAGAGTTGTGTTGAAACCGATAAAGTTAAATTAAATCAGGTATTGACAAATCTTTTGTCTAATGCTTTTAAATTTACAGATAACGGAAGCGTGTCGTTTGGTTACCAGTTAATTGAAAACAACCTGCAATTTTACGTTAAAGATACGGGAATTGGCGTTGATGACAATTTACAAACTAAAATTTTTGACCGATTTTCCCAAGGAAACCTGAATTTAAGTAAGCAACATAAAGGAACAGGACTGGGTTTGGCAATCACTAAAAAAATTGTTGAGTTGTTTAATGGAGAAATTTGGTTAAATTCGAACGAAAATGGAACAACAATTTATTTTACAATACCGTATGTAAAGTCGAAAACACCTTTAATTTCTTCTGTAATTGAAGAACAAAAACCATCAATCCAAGTGAAAAATAAAGAGATAACAATATTAGTGGCTGAAGATGAAGAATACAACATGATGTACATCACGGAATTATTCTCTTCAACAAATTTTAAAATTATTGAAGCCAATAATGGTAAAAAAGCATTGGAATTGGCGCAAAGCAATCCTGATATTCAATTGGTGTTAATGGACATAAAAATGCCCGTGATGGATGGTAATGAAGCGATGAAAGAAATTAAAAAGTTAAGACCTTCGCTGCCGGTGATTGCGCTTTCCGCATTCGCCATGGAGTCTGATAAAGTAAGAGCAATGGGACTTGGGTTTGACGCCTATTTAACAAAACCATTGGACAGGAAATTGTTGTTTCAACTTATTGAAAAATTTTCAAAAAAAGAGGAATAAGCCAATTATAAATTAAAGTTGATGAAATAAAATTTGGTTTGCTGTATTCACCTATAAATACCCGATACCAATTTTTCAAATAAATACATTTTTAACACGTCCAACTTCACCTGTTTCCAACTGCACTTTTATACCGTGTGGATGCGTTGATGCATTGGTGAGGATTCTTTTTACAACGCCTTCGGTCAATTCGCCGGTTCGCTGATGGTGCTTCTGCACAATTTCTACTGTTTTTCCTGGTTGTATATTTTTTCTGATTGTTCCGCTAAGTTTATTGTTTTCCATAAGTTTTTCTATTGATAGTTTTAAAAAATGGAAATTTCAGTTTCCGTGGTAAACAATTCCAAAAATTTTATTCCCTTGCTCGAATTTCCCTTTTTGTTCAATCTCGGACTCCAAACAGCGATGCTGTATTTATGCGGAAGAATGGCCACAATGCCACCGCCAACACCACTTTTTCCGGGCAAACCAACTTTAAATGTAAATTCTCCGGCCTCGTCATAAAACCCGCAGGTTTGCATAATGGCATTTACGCGTTTCGATTTGCTGATGCTGAGCACTCTTTCCTTAGTGAACGGATTAACGCCATAATCTGCCAAAAAAAGAAATGTCTGGGAAAGCTCTCTGCAGGTCATTTCAATTGAACATAGGTTGAAATAAAAATCGAGAACCACATCAATATCATTTTTAATGTTTCCGAAGGATTTCATTAAATTAACCAAAGCAGCGTTTCTATGCCCTGTTAATTTCTCCGATTCCGCAATTCTCGGGCAATAATCGATATCCGGATTTCCCGAAACGCTTCTTACAAACTCAATAAAATCATCCTTCGGATTTTTAAGATGGCTCACCAAAATATCACAAATCACCAAAGCACCCGAATTTATGAGCGGATTACGCGGAATTCCCAAATTAAATTCGAGCTGAAACAATGAATTAAATGAGGTTCCTGAAGGTTCCACGCCAACCCTTTCCCATAATTTTTCGCCTTCCTGTTTGTACGCCAACACCAACGATAAAACTTTGGCAATGCTTTGAATGGAAAACTTCTCCTCTGCATCACCAAACTGATAATGTTGTTGGTTGATAGTGGTTAAATGAACGCCAAATTTTGTGGGATCTACATTTCCCAACTCAGGAATATAAGTGGCAACTTTGCCCAAATCTTCCGTTTTATTTAACTCTTTGTTTATTTTTATAAATATTTTATTATAATTCATTTTTTAATTTGAATTTGTTTTTTCAAAAGTCTGAAGTCAGAACTTTAACTTATAGTTTCCGTTCCTTTATTAATTTCTCCTTTAGATGCTGAAGTTTTTTGCCTCTTTTTAAAATGCACATCCATTTGCGGAAATGGAATATTGATGTTGTTTTCAATAAACTTCCTGTTAATTATTTTTCTGATGTCACTTTTTTCCTTTTCAATCCTGAAAATATTTTCGCTAAAAAACAATACTTGAAAGTCTAATGAAGAGTCTCCAAAATCCAAAAATTGCACATCAACCAAACTTTCATCCGTGATGTCGGAATGCTCCAAAGCACTTTCTGTTAACACTTTTATAACCAAATCAACATCGCTTCCATAGGCCACGCCTACATCTATTTTGAAACGCGTTTTTTTTGATTGATGACTCCAGTTAATCACTTTGTTGGTGGTGATTAATGAATTTGGAATGATGATGGTGATTTCATCACGGTTTGCACCGGTGGATGTGCGCAGACCAATTTCCTGAATCCGCACAATATCATCATCTATTTCCAACACATCACCCACTTTTATAGATCTTTCGGAAAGCAAAATAATGCCCGAAACAATATCGTTAAAAGTTTGCTGCAGTCCCAAACCAATGCCCACAAGCAATGCGGCAGAACCCGCAACCAACACCGTAATTTTTACCCCGATTGTTTCCAGCAGAAACGCAAAAGCAATCACCCAAACTACATATTTAATAATTTGAAACAGCGCATAGGTATTTCCCAAATCCTGGCTTTTTAACTTTTGTTTGCGAAACATCGTTGTTTTAATGAGCCATAAAATCACTTTGGTGATCAGAAAAACTATTAAAATGGCTACAATTGTATAAGCCCTCAAGGTATATTCGCCCAAGCTGAACAATTCAAATTCTAAAAAATCGCGTATGGTTTCAAAAGTGTTTTTTATCATTTTTTGGATGATTTAAATCCGCATAAATTTATAACAATATATTTTGTTTTCAGCCTTTTGAAAACTTGAAATATATTTGGCGGAAACCAATGAATCTTTCCAACAAAAAGATAAAAAATATTTACGTGTTTTCATCATTTTAGCAGGAAGTTTAAATACTTTAGCGGCTCAAAAGTTAATGATGTTAACATCCCATTTAGGTGAGCTTTTCGCCTTATTGACAGCGGTTTTTTGGACCACTACCAGTTTATCTTTTCAACAGGCAACCCGAAGAGCAGGGTCTTTGGCGGTTAACGTATTGCGTTTGATCATCGCTTTTTTCATTTATGCCGTAATTTCTTATTTCTCAAGAGGATTATTTTTGCCTTTTGATGCATCGGCACATCAGTGGATTTGGATGTCAATTTCAGGATTGGTGGGCTTTGTTTTTGGAGATTATTTTCTCTTTAAATCGTACGAATTAATCAGCGCAAGAATTTCCATGTTATTGATGTCGTTAAGTGCGCCAATTGCCGCCTATTTAGGCTGGTTTATTCTGGGGGAAACGATGAATCTCCTTTCTTTAGTAGCGATGTTTATCACCATTTTTGGAATTATGTTGGTGATTACGGAAAAAAAGAAATTAGATGATGAAAAATTAGGGATAAAAAACAAAAAAATTCAATTTTCCTTTTCTCCTAAAGGAATGTTATTCGCCTTTTTGGGCGCTATGGGACAAGCATTGGGTCTGGTTTTAAGCAAATACGGAATGGGTGATTACAATGTTTTTGCGGCAACCCAAATTCGTATTATCGCAGGAACTATTGGTTTTATCATCCTGATTTCATTAATTAAACGATGGCCAAAAGTGAAACAAGCCGTAACCGATTCCATTTCCATGAGATTTATAGTGATTGGTTCTATATTTGGTCCGTTTTTAGGGGTTTATGCCTCTTTGTTGGCCGTAAAATACACAACAGTCGGCATTGCGTCAACCATTATGGCCATTATTCCTGTTTTAATTATTCCGCCTGCTATTTTACTTTACAAAGAAAAAGTGACCGTAAAAGAAATTATTGGGGCTTTTATAGCATTGGGCGGTATCGTTTTATTTTTCATTAAATAACAAATACGATTTATCGAATAGCCTAATTCATCAATTAAACGCCAAAATGTTAAATATTATGGCCCACAATAAATTATTATATTTAACAAACAGCACATGTAATTATTTATGGTAATTTTGTGGGCGTTTTTTAAATACATTTTAACAAACAAAACACCAATCAATTGAAACTACTAAACAACATAAAACTGTTTTTGATTCGAAATTTCAGTTTTAAAAATTATACCAAAAAAAATTGGATTCGCTTTTTTATAAAAGGCATTTTAGCGCTTGGCGTTTTGTTTGTGATTTTTATTATTTCCATTTATTTTGGATTATTTGGAAGAGTTCCTACCAGTAAAGAAGTGAAACTTTTTAGAAATATGGAAGCTTCAGAGGTTTATTCCTCAGACAATGTGTTGCTTTATCGATTTGACAAAGAAAACCGCCTAAACATCCCGTTCGATTCTATTCCAAAACATTTGGTTGAAGCCCTAATCTCTTCAGAAGATTCTCGTTTTTACGAACATTCTGGCGTTGATTTAAAAAGTTTGATGCGCGTGATTGTAAAAACGGTAATCCTTAGAGACAAAAGTTCAGGCGGCGGAAGCACCATTTCACAGCAATTGGTAAAAAACTATTTTCCCCGAAATTCCTACTGGTTTTTGTCAACGCCCATCAACAAGTTCGAAGAAATGGTTGCGGCCTACAAACTGGAAAGTCATTTCACAAAGGAACAAATCGTTGAATTTTATTTTAATACCGTTCCTTTTGGCGATACGGCTTTTGGTATCGAAAGTGCATCACAGCGATTTTTTAGCACCTCAACTTCCAAATTAACCATTGAACAGGGCGCTGTTCTGGTTGGCATGTTAAAGGCAACTTATACGTATAATCCCATAAAATTTACTGAAGCCTCTAAAAACAGAAGAGACATTGTGTTGAATTTAATGAGTCAGGAAAAATATATTTCCGAAAAATTTAAAGATTCTGTAACTAATCTTCCTTTAATTACAAAACCAAAAAGACTCGCGCGCCATCAGGGAAAAGCGAAGTATTTTACGGAGTATGTGCGTTTAATAATGAACGATTGGTTGGAAAATAACAGAAAATCTAGCGGAAAAAAATATGATTTGTATAAAGACGGACTTAAAATTTACACGTCTTTAAATTACGCTATGCAACAATATGCCGAAAAGGCTGTGGCGAAAAGATTAAAAATTTTACAATACGAATTTGACCGTCAGTGGGGAAATGAAGATCCCTGGAACGAGGTGCCAATCGTTTTAACAAACGCCATCAAAAACTCGGATCGCTATAAAACACTAAAAAAAGCAGGATTGTCAGAGGCAAAAATTCAAGACAGCCTTAACAAACCTGTGAAAATGAAAATTTTCTCGCACGACGGGGACA
>DATIRG010000075.1:0-1562 GCA_035470005.1 Lutibacter sp.
CTCTATACATTTTCGTGGATAAAATTTGAAACTTTCGACCAGGTTTTAAATAATTTTATGGCATCTTATTTTGCTGGGGCGCTCATCATTCCAAAAAAAGCGATTGAAAATCAGCTAAAAACATTTTTTGAGCAAGAAAAATGGGATGGTGATCATTTCAATAGAATGATTGCCCATTTCACGGATTCACCTGAAACCTATTACCAGCGTTTGACAAATATTTTACCCAAACTGTTTCATTTCAAAAATTTATTCTTTTTGCGTTTTACCAATAAAAACGGGGAAAACAGGTACAAACTTTCAAAAGACCTTCACATTACACAGCAACAGCCGCCAACCGCAAACGAAACTCATGAACGATATTGCAGAAGATGGGTTTCTATTGATCTTTTGAACAGGGTGGGCAAAAATGAAATTATTTCAGACACACAAATTTCCAATTATCCCAATAATGAGTTAAGTTATCTGGTGATTTCAAGCGCCACCAAAGATCCTTTTAAAGAAAACCACAATCGCAGCATTAGCATTGGTTTGCTGATTTCACCATTATTAACCAGTAAAATTAACTTTATTAACGATTCCAGCATTAATTCGAAAAAAGTTGGCGTTACCTGTGAACGCTGTCCAATAACCGATTGCGAAGTAAGGGTTTGCGAACCATTGGAATTGCAAAAGATCGCCAAAAATGAAGAAATTGCCAAAACAGTTCAACAACTTCTTTCAGATTTTTCCTAAAACTGCATCGGCACTTCAATAAAAAGCAATTCGGATGCGCTTTTAGCTTTTATATTTACACTTTTGGTTTCAGAAATTCCAATGGCATCTTTATTTCCTAAAATTTCATTGTCGATGTTGATTTCACCTTCCACAACCATCACATACAAACCGTGATTTTCGGATTTTAGTGTGTAGCTAAACTCCAAATTATCGTCCAAATCGACGCTGGAAATCAGCACATCCTGATGAATCTTTAACGTATTTTTCAAATCGTCATCAATAGAAGAAACCAAAATTTGAAGCTTGTTTTTTCTCTCTGAAGGATCAAATTTTAATTGATCGTATCTTGGTTCCACCTCATTTTTATCAGGAAAAATCCAAATTTGAAACAATTCTATTTCTTCATTTGGTAAATTGTTCATTTCGGAATGCTGCAAACCGCTTCCTGCCGACATCACCTGCACTTCTCCTGTTTCAATGGCAATCCATTTATTTCCCATAGAATCTTTATGTTTCAAAGACCCTTTTAAAGGAATGGTAATGATTTCCATATTGTCGTGCGGATGCGTTCCAAAACCCATTCCGCCTTGAATGGTGTCATTATTCAACACGCGTAACGCACCAAAATTTACTTTTTCGGGATCGTAATAATTTGCAAAACTAAATGAATAATTTGCCTCCAGCCAGCCGTAATTGGCCTTGCCTCTATCTGCTGCTTTATATCTAATTTTTTTCATTTTATCTGATTTTATCTAAAATTGCATTCAATATTTTTGCTTCTTCTTCGGAAATTGCATTCATAGGTTTACCAAGCTCATCAACATTAATTTTATCCAATAATTTCA
>DATIRG010000076.1:0-2543 GCA_035470005.1 Lutibacter sp.
AGTGACGGCTGGAACGGATTGTTTAATGGCAACTATTTGCCGTCAACCGATTATTGGTTTTCGGTTGAACTGGTTGACCTGAAAGGAAACGTCAGGGTGAAAAAAGGGCATTTTAGTTTGATTAGAAAATAATTGTTTAGATTGCTTAAAAAAGGGATTTGTAAAAGGAAATGAGTTGTCAGTTCTCAGTTTTCAGTTGCAGTAAACAATCATTTTCTGAACTTTTAACTTCTAAAATAAACTTCGGTCTGCAGTCTGCGGTCTTCTGACGCAATTTTTAAGATTTAACTGCTAAAATAAACTTTTAATTTTTTATATATTGGGAAGTTGCAACCAATGCCTCCAAATGAACAATTTTATTACCATCTTAATGTTATTTTGCTCATTAACTGTTTTAGCGCAAGGCGAAGCAAACTTTTGGTATTTTGGACAACAAGGCGGATTGAATTTTAATGGCGGAACTGCAACAGTCGCCACAGGAAGTCAAATTAACACCAATGAAGGTTGTGCATCGTTTTCTAACGCCACTGGCAATTTACTTTTTTATACCGATGGCATAAAAGTTTGGAATAAAAACCATAACATCATGCCAAATGGCACAAATTTATTGGGAAATCCTTCCAGTTCTCAATCTGCCATTATTGTTCCCCATCCGGGAAACAGCAATTTGTTTTATATTTTTACAGTTGGAGCCAATGAGTATGATAACGACGGTAATTTAACAAGAATCACGGATGGTTTGAATTGTTATACCGTTGATATGAGTTTAAATGCCGGACTTGGTGCTATTATTGCTGGTTCTAAAGTTGATTTATCAATCGGACAAAATCAGCAATGGTCAGAAAAAGTGACATCCGTAAAAGGAGCGGAATGCAATACTTTTTGGGTCATTTCTTTGGTGAACAACACGTTTGTTTCTTATAAAATTGATACTACAGGTTTGATTAATTCCCCTATAATTTCGCCGCCGGTTAACTATAACTCAAATGACAGAAGAGGGTATTTAAAAGTTTCACCTGACGGGAAAAAATTGGCAAGTGCAACCCAAGGAAACCAAGGTAATTTATTGCTTTACAGTTTTGATGACACCAACGGAAAGGTTGCCAATGACGGAAAAATCCTTATTTCAGATATACAACAAGACGGCCAGCCTTATGGTGTCGAATTTTCTCCGCGTTCTTCCAGATTGTATTGTGCAACCTACACGCTCAATAGCAATACAAATAAACTATGGCAATTCAATATAGAAAATCCGAATATCCCATCCAGCAAATTTCTTGTCAAAGCAAAGCCTGGTTACAGGGGCGCATTGCAATTGGCGCCCAACGGAAAAATTTATGCCACCGTGCCACCAGATTACAACAATGGAACGAAATTTTTAGATGCCATTAATTTGCCTGACGAATTGGGCATCAATTGCACTTACCAGGAAAACGCTATGGATCTGGGTAATGGCAGGGCAATGCAAGGATTGCCGCCTTTTATCGCCTCAATTTTACTTCCTGTTGAAATTACGGATGGCATCACAACACAAAATTTGAACAACACCATTGCAAAACGCTGTTTGGGAGAAAATTACACGTTAACGCCCATAAATATTTCGGGAACCTCAACGTACAAATGGACCTTCAACGGAGTTCCAACCGGAAACGCTTCATCTGCCTCACTCACCTTAAATAATCTCTCCTTTTCTCATGCAGGAATTTATAAACTGGAAGTTGTAAATATTGATATCTGCGGATTTAGGATTACCTATAATGGGGAAGTTAATCTGGAAGTTTACACGCCGCCAACCATTACAAAACCTTCAAATATTTCGCAATGTGATGACAATAACGACGGCTATTTCGCATTTAATTTAAATAATTTGAGGGATGCTGAAGTTATAGGTTCACAAAACACAACAGAATTTGAAGTCGTTTATTTTAAAAATCAGGCAGATGCCGATTCCAATAATAATCCTATTCCAAATCTTTACACAAATTCATCCCCTTACAGCACAGACACTTTGTTTGCCCGCATTCAAAATATCCAAAATCCGATTTGTTATGAAACGGCAAGTTTTACTGTTCAGGTATTTGAATCTCCAAATCCGCCTGTCAGCATTTCAAATTTAGCTTTGTGCGATTCAAATTTAACAGGCACAGATACCGATGGCATTGAAAAATTTAATTTAAAAAGCAAAGAACCGGAAATTTTAAACGGACAGTCGCCCACAAAATTTACGATCACCTATTTTAAGGATGCTGCTTTAACTGTTCCAATTATTGCCAATTTGACTTCTTTTCAAAATACCACGGCCAATCTAATGCCCATTTATGTCAAAATAGTGAGCAACAGCAATCCGGCTTGCTTTGTTACAAAATCATTCAATCTTGAAGTTTTTGCGTTGCCGGTAATCAAATCATCTTTTACATTTAAGCAATGCGATGAAGATGGCGTGGCAGATGGTTTTACCGATTTTAATTTGAATGAAGCAAATGACTATTTAACATTGGGCGTTACTTCTTTGTCCGTTACCTATCATAAAAGCCTATCCGATG
>DATIRG010000077.1:0-2415 GCA_035470005.1 Lutibacter sp.
ATCGTGACTTGAAATTAAAAGTGTTGCATTGCTGGCTACACTTAAATCCTTTAATAATTTCTTCAATCTGATTTGTGTTGTTGGATCAAGATTGGCAAAAGGTTCGTCTAAAACAATCACTTCCGGGCGCCCGATCAATGCCGCTATAATGCCCACTTTTTTCTGGTTTCCTTTTGATAAATCTCTTAAATATTTCTTCTTCTTCAGAATTTCACCATTGAAAATTTCATCAAACTGGGCTAAAAAAGCATCAATATCTGCCTTGTTCATTCCGCGAAGTTCACCAATAAAATAAAAATATTCTTCGGGCGTTAAATAGCCGATCAAAAAACTTTCATCAATAAAAGAAGCCGTGAAAGGTTTCCAGTCCTCACTTTTATTTACCTGAATTTCATGGTTTATGACATTTCCTGTTGTTGGATTGATAAGGTCCAGCACCAAATTGAAAAAAGTTGTTTTTCCAGCGCCGTTGTTGCCCACCAATCCGAAAGATTGGCCTTTTGGAATTTCTAAAGATGCGATATTTAAAACGGTTACTCCGCCGTATTTTTTTGAAAGTTCTGTTGATTTTATCATTTTATATAAGTTGAATCGTTTATTTTTTAAATTATTTAACTGCTAACTGTTTACTAAATTAATTTTCCTGTTCAAAAGCACTGATCATTTTGTATTTTGAATTTAGATACTTTGTCACAATAAACCGCATGATTTTTTGATGAAGTACAATTCCTATTGCGCCCAAAATAATCAGAAAAGCCACACCTGCTTCAAAACCAATAAATTTGTAAGGCGCAAAAAAGAGGCCTACCGGCACAAACAACAAAGGAAAACCCACCAGCCATTGAACCGCACCAGTTCCTTGATAATTAAAAGCCGCGCGTTGGTTTAAATCAATTTTCTTTCTGTTAAAAGAACCCGCTAAAAGAATAATATAAGTATTTACGCCCACATTGTAAACCATCGCCGCAAAGTGCACCAACAAAATTTTCCATCCAAAATAAACATAAGGAATACTGAGCACAAACATAATAATGGAGCTCATCACCATCAACGTATATTTAGAATTCAGGTATTCTTTGTACTTAATATTTTGGCTCATCAACAATTTATAGTAACCGCTGTCCCAAGCCGGAATAAACTGACCAAAATTGATAATAAAAATTCCGGTAACAAAAATTCCCACAAAAACAAAGAGCCATTCCAATCCCTGATATATTGGGTTTGGGTAAAAAAACAAGCCGTATAATAAGCCGATAATCAAAATAAAAACAGAAGAACGCGGTCGTTTGTTGCGCCATAATAATTTTAAATCGAGTTGCAAAAATGGCGCGATTGTACCAAACCTTCTTGTCCAGGTCATATCGCTTGTTGAAGCAGTTTGTGTTTTTGCTTTTAAAGACCCGTCCACATACAGTTTTTTCATTAAAAATGCGTAGTTGAGATAATAAACAACGCCTAAAATTGCGAGCGGAATTAAAATTAAAATCGGATTTGCGTCGATAGCATTGATGCCATTTGCCAATAAGATTGAAAAAGAAACAACTTCAAAATAATTTAAAGCGAACAACCCTGAAGCGATAAGCACAATGGGCAAAAAAGACAGTTCTGTCTCGGCCGACCGCGATTCAATAATAATATTTAAAAAATTGATAATTAAGGTGAAAATAACCATGGTAACCATCCAAACAACTGCGGTTGTTGTGCCGTATTCCTCAAGAATTAGCATAATTCCGAATGGAATAACCGCAAACAACGGTAAAAAATTGAAGAAGGAAACTGCGGATTTCCCCAACACATAATGCAAAATGCTTCTTCTTTTAATGGGCAAAACCAAGAGCGGTTTTATGTTCATTACCGGCAATTTTTGCAGGAAAAACCGCATCAGCAAATCGGCTAAAAACCAGTAAAACAGAAATCCGTTGAGCAATAAAAGCGGATCAGAATCTGGGAATTGCTCATCAAGAATAGGAAACAAACTTATGCCCAGCGCCAAAAAAGTCAACATAAAATAAAGCGCCAAAAACGCCATTAAAATATTTAGGCCAATACTTTTTTGCCAATAAGATGAACGAAAAAATTGTTTCCACTCAAAAATTATAAATTGTTTGATCATTTGCTTTGGTTGTATTTCTTATTAATGTATTAGTAAGGTTCAATTTTATTTTGTTACTGGTAAATGTAGGTTTTTTTGAAAAATAATATCCAAAGTTTGGTTATTTTTGTAATCTAAAAATTGAACATGTCGAAATTTCACGCGCTCACTATAAAAGAACTAAAAAAAGAAACTTCTGATGCGGTTTCTATCCTATTTGATATTCCCAATGAGTTGAAAGAAACTTTTAAATTTGTTGCCGGACAATATATTAACATCAAAAAAAGCCTTGCCGGCGAAGAGTTGCGCAGGGCGTATTCCAT
>DATIRG010000078.1:0-4425 GCA_035470005.1 Lutibacter sp.
TCGTCGCCGGAAATAACCATAAAATCTTTCGGTTTGTGCTGAATTAAACGCATCGCCTGCACCATATCGCCTGCAGCTTCTTTTACGGCCACAATATTTTTAAAATCATTGGCCAGTCTTAACACCGTATTTGCCTCCACATTTTTAGCGGTTCTTCCCGGCACATTGTACACAATAATTGGCAGCGGACTCGCTTCTGAAATGACTTTAAAATGCTGATAAATACCTTCTTGTGTAGGCTTGTTGTAGTATGGCGAAACAGAAAGTATTGCCGAATATGCCGATAAATCCGTAGTTTTAACTTCATTCACAACCGCCATGGTATTATTGCCGCCAATGCCAATCACCAATGGAAGTCGGCCGTTATTGGTTTTGATGATGGTTGCTTTAACTTGCTCTTTTTCTTCTGAAGTTAAGGTTGCCGGTTCACCGGTGGTTCCCAAAACCACCAAATAATTAACGCCATTGTCAATTTGAAAGTTCACCAAACGTTTTAATCCTTCAAAATCAACCGATTTATCTTCATTAAATGGCGTAACCAAAGCGACTCCGGTTCCTAACAATTCCTTCATTGTACGATTTTTAAAATGACTAAATATTTTATTAATTCTTCATGGAACAAATCAATTTCATCATGCTCGCATCGTATCAGCAAATCATACAACCGTTTGTCCATATGCGCAAAACCAACGCTAAACGAGGCTTTACATTGCAATAGTAGTATGTTGAGATACACATTGTCAACTTTGCTGTAATTAATTAACAAATCGTATTTATTTGTTAAAATATTTTTTAATTTTTCATTGTCTATTTTGCCGTACCAACTAAAATCTTTTGGGGTAATAATATCGTCCGGCTCAGTTTCATTTCTCAATTTTCTTTGAAAAACAACCACTTTAATAGCGCTTTCAGAAATTTTTAACAGCGTTGCCAGCTGACTTACAATGTATTCTTTTTCAGAATTCTCGTTTAAAAAAATCAGTACTTTTTTAACTTCATCAAACGGACTTTTATGTTCGTTTTTGAGGAAACTTGGTAACGTTTTCTTAAAAAAAATTTGATTGCTTTTTCGTTTAAATCCTGTAAAAATCATCTATATTTACGCTTATGAACACAAAATTAATTAAAATCATCAGTATAGCACAATGAAAAAATTTATTATTTCATTTATTATTTTATCAACCCTATTCAGCTGTAAAATAAAACCTCCGCAACTTGTTCGGATTGAAGGCAAACAAACCACTATTAATGAGACTATTGTCGCTGATGAAACCTTTGAAAAGACCATTAAACCGTATAGAGAAAAGGTTGAAAAAGAAATGACCACAGTGATCAGCTACACCCCAATAAATTTGTACAGGACGGATGGGGGTTTGGAAAGCAGTTTGGGAAATTTGATGGCCGATTTGTGTTATGAAAGAGCAAATCCGGTCTTTAATTCAAGAACCGGGAAAAATATTGATTTTGCCATGTTTAATTACGGCGGTATCAGGGCAGGAATTTCAAAAGGCAATATTACCAACGAAAGTGCTTTTAATTTGATGCCTTTTGAAAACAGTTTGGTGGTGGTTGAATTGACTTCAGAAAAAATAAAGGAATTGGTCAGTTACCTGATTTCCCAAAATGTTGCACATCCGCTTTCTAAACAGTTAAATTTGGCGGTTACAGAAAAAGGCTACGACTTAAAAATTAAAAATGCTGACCTTGACAATACAAAAACCTATTTTGTACTGACTTCCGATTATTTGCAAACCGGCGGAGACAATATGAATTTCTTTAAAGATCCGGTGAATATTCACAAACTTGACTATAAAGTAAGAAATGCCATTATTGATTATTTTAAGGAAACAGATACCATTAAAGTTTCTTTGGACGGACGATTTAGACAAGAAAAAACACTAAAAAATTAGGCAGATGAAGAGAAGGAATTTTATACAAAAATCGACTGCGGCAACTGCTTTTTTAACTTTAGGCGGACTTTCATTGCAATCATTTGCATCCAAAAACAGCAAACACATTACCATTTTGCACACCAATGACGTGCACAGCCATATTGATCCATTTCCCAGCACAGACAGCAGATATGCAAATATGGGCGGCGTTGCGCGGCGTGCAACTTTGGTTGAATCCATCAGGAAAGAAAATCCGAACACCTTATTATTGGATGCCGGAGATATTTTTCAGGGAACGCCATATTTCAATTTTTACGGCGGCGAACTGGAATTTAAATTGATGAGTATGCTAAAATACGATGCAGCAACCATTGGAAACCACGATTTCGACAATGGCATTGACGGATTGTTCGCGCAATTGCCTCACGCACAATTCGACTTCTTGTCGGCCAATTACGATTTTAAAAATACCGTGTTACATTCCCACGTAAAACCTTATAAAATTTTCATAAAAGACGGCATTAAAATTGGTGTTTTTGGATTGGGAATTGAACTTGAAGGCTTGGTTGACCCTAAAATGTACAAAGAAACTTTGTATTTGGATCCGCTTGAAATTGCGCAGGATATAAGCCGAATTTTAAAAGAAAATGAACATTGTGATTTGGTGATTTGCCTGTCTCACCTTGGCTACAATTACAAAACAGAAAAAATAAGCGATTTGGCGCTCGCCTCAAAAACAAAAAATATCGATTTAATTATTGGCGGACATACCCATACTTTTTTGCCCAAACCAACCGTTGCTAAAAATAGCGTTGGCGAAAATGTGCTGGTGAACCAGGTTGGCTGCTATGGCCTAAATTTGGGAAGAATAGATTTTTATTTCGACAGCGATAAAAATCTGGCGAGCAAAGGAAAAAGTATCATCGTTTAAAATAAAGAAAGAAAATGCGTATAGAAACCGATTTAAAATTAGGATTTACAGATGTTATGATTCGTCCGAAACGATCAACATTAAGTTCGAGATCCCTGGTTAGTTTAGAGAGAGAATTTACTTTTTTGCACAGCAATTATAAATGGAGCGGCGTCCCAATTATGGCTGCAAATATGGATACCGTTGGTACTTTTGAAATGGCAACCGCATTGGCAAATCAAAAACTGTTTACGGCCATTCACAAACATTATTCTTTGCAAAAATGGAAAGAGTTTATGCAAACTGCCGGCGACACTTTAACAGATTATATTGCCGTGAGTTCAGGAATAGGATCGGCAGATTCAAAAAAATTGGCAGCCATCTTTAACCAGCATCCGCAGCTTAAATTTATTTGCCTTGATGTTGCCAACGGCTATTCCGAACATTTTGTGAATTTTGTAAAAAAAACCCGGGAACAATACCCAGATAAAATAATTATGGCCGGCAATGTGGTCACCGGTGAAATGGTGGAAGAATTGTTATTGGCAGGTGCCGACTTGATAAAAGTTGGCATTGGCCCAGGTTCTGTTTGTACAACCCGCGTTAAAACCGGGGTTGGTTATCCGCAATTGTCGGCCATTATTGAATGTGCCGATGCAGCGCACGGATTGGGAGGACAAATAGTTTCGGATGGCGGTTGTAAAGTTCCGGGCGATGTGGCAAAAGCATTTGGCGGCGGCGCCGATTTTGTGATGTTGGGCGGCATGTTTGCCGGACATACAGAAAGTGGCGGAAAAATGATTGAAATTAACGGTGAAAAATTTAAACAATTTTACGGCATGAGTTCTGAAACTGCGATGAATAAACACGTTGGCGGCATTGCCGATTACAGAGCTTCTGAAGGAAAAACTGTTGAAATTCCCTATCGCGGCGCGGTTGAAAATACGGTTCAGGATATTTTGGGTGGATTGCGTTCAACCTGCACGTATGTTGGTGCGAGCAGGCTAAAAGAACTCACAAAAAGAACCACTTTTATTCGTGTTCAAGAACAGCATAATGAAGTGTTTTCAAAATAATACTTAAAATTTCTCAAATTAAAAGCAGTTTATTTTCACTAAATTTTTGTGTTAATTGCTGCTTTTTTCTGTGAAGTGGTTTAAACTTTTTGTTTGTCAGCGAAAAATTCGGCTTTTGCTTCATAATGAAGCCTTTTTTTCTTTGCATAGCAGTGCTACGGAAATAAAAAAAGTCAAAATTAGGGAGCAAAATGTGAATTTTGCAGGTAAAAGAAAAAGTTTAAACCACTTCTGAATCTAAAATCATAGAACGGAAAATTAAATATTGCGCCAGCACATACGTTATCATCACAAATACTTCAAGAATATGGGCCGGACTGTAAAATTTATTGATCGCCAAAAGCGAATCTGAAATCATAAAAATAACCGCACCAAAAAGCATTAATAAGGACTTTTTTGATTTCGTGTTCAAAAAATCGAGGAAAGAAACTGCTCCAAATGTCGCTATCGTTAATCCATAAATGATCACGGGTGCAAACATTTCATTCAGTGAATCTTTTAAGGTAAAAATCAGCAAACCAAATACTGCCAAAAATGGAACGGCAGA
>DATIRG010000079.1:0-7445 GCA_035470005.1 Lutibacter sp.
CAGTATTTTTATGACATTGCCGTTTGATGCCATCACAAAAACTGGCGTTATGCTGCCTCTTTTTCACGAAGTTTGCGAAAATGGTTTCTCCAACAAAAAAAATCCGACCGAAATTGTGGATGCTTTTTTTAAAGCTTATCATACAAATCCGTCAGAAAAAGACAAGATCAATTTACTTTTTCGTTTTATACAATATATAGAGCGCCAAGTGGTGTTGTTTGACGCCATTGAAGACGCGGCATTTCCCATTGTAAATAATATGGATGGTGTGGGAACTCTACGAAACAGCAAAGAAACCGCTGCTTTGGAAAATAAAAAAGAAGCCCTGAAAAAACATTTGGAAAATTTTAAGGTTCGTGTGGTTTTAACCGCGCATCCAACGCAATTTTATCCGGGAGCAGTTTTGGGAATTATCACCGATTTAACCGAAGCCATTCAACAAAACGATTTGTTGAAAATAAATCAGTTGTTGGCGCAATTGGGAAAAACACCGTTTTTTAAACACGTAAAACCAACACCTTTTGATGAAGCTGTAAGTTTGATCTGGTATTTGGAAAATGTATTTTACCATTCGGTGTCGGGTGTTTACAACTACATCCAAAGCAATATTTTCGACAATAAGCCTATTGACAATGAGATTATTAACCTTGGTTTTTGGCCTGGTGGCGACCGAGACGGGAATCCGTTTGTGACCACGGAAATAACACTTGATGTTGCAAAACGTTTAAAACAAACCATCTTAAAAAATTACCACCGCGATATTCGTTTGCTGAAAAGACGCCTGACTTTTGCCGGTGTTGAAGAATCTATTGCTGCATTGGAAGATATTTTATTCGAAAATAGCGTAAGCACAGAAATTAACACGATGATTCCGTTAAACGAATTTTTGGGCAAACTGAACGAAATCAGAGACGTACTCATCAGCAGACATCAATCTTTATATTTGGAGGAAATAGACGATTTTATCAATAAAGTTCGGCTGTTTGGTTACCATTTTGCGACATTGGACATTCGTCAGGACAGCCGTGTTCACCACAATGTTTTTGTTCAGATCGTAAAAACGTTATCAGAAAAAGGAAATGTTATTTTCCCTGAAAATTATTTGGAACTTTCAGAAAACCAACAAATTGAGATTCTTTCAAAAGTATCCGGAAATGTTGCTGTTTCAACTTTTGATGATGAGATGGTCGTTAAAACTTTGGGATCAATTCATGCCATAAAAACCATTCAGGAAAATAACGGCGAACGCGGTGCAAACCGCTACATCATCAGCAACAACCAATCTGCATTAAATGTGATGGAAACCTTTGCCATGTTCAATTTAAGCGGCTTTAACCATCAATTAAACGTTGACATTATTCCGCTTTTTGAAACCATTGACGATTTAACCAACGCAACAAGCGTTATGGAAAAATTATATGCGAATCTCGTTTATAAAAATCACCTTAAAAACCGTGGAAACAAACAAACCATAATGCTTGGTTTTTCTGACGGAACAAAAGATGGCGGTTATTTAATGGCAAATTGGGGCATTTATCAAGCCAAAGAAAAGCTGACAGAAATTTCAAGAAAAAACGATATCAAAGTCATATTTTTTGACGGTCGCGGCGGACCACCGGCACGTGGTGGCGGAAAAACGCACCAGTTTTATGCTTCTTTAGGCCCAACGATTGAAGACGAAGAAATACAATTAACCGTGCAAGGACAAACCATCAGCTCAAACTTTGGCACGTTGGATTCTGCGCAATTCAATCTTGAACAGTTGTTGAGTGCGGGCATTTCGAACGAATTGTTTAGCAATGCC
Source organism: Lutibacter sp. (assembly GCA_035470005.1). Taxonomy (GTDB): domain Bacteria; phylum Bacteroidota; class Bacteroidia; order Flavobacteriales; family Flavobacteriaceae; genus Lutibacter. The sequence continues at coordinate 1,805 of DATIRG010000079.1, forward strand.
AACAATATTATGACAAAAAGCGATGTTGAAATTATGGATGATTTGGCATTGACAAGCTACCAGGCTTATGTCGATTTTAAAAATCACCCGAAGTTTATGCCGTATTTGGAGCGCATGAGTACCTTAAAATATTACGCAAAAACAAATATTGGCAGTCGGCCTTCCAAACGTTCCGGATCAAAAGAATTGAATTTTGCCGATTTGCGCGCCATTCCTTTTGTAGGTTCCTGGAGTCAATTAAAGCAAAATGTTCCCGGTTTTTATGGTGTTGGCACTGCTTTGAAAAAATATGAGGACAATGGCGAATTTGAAAAACTGAAACATTTCTACAATAATTCTGATTTCTTCAAAACATTGATTGGAAACAGTATGATGTCGCTTACAAAATCATTTTTTCAGCTGACGGAATATATGGCGAAAGATGAAGAATTTGGTGAATTTTGGGAAATTATTCACACAGAATACCAAACCTCAAAACGTCTGATTTTAAAACTTTCCGATTATAATGAATTGATGCAAAGCAACCAGGTTGGAAAAGCATCTATTGTTATTCGTGAAAATATTGTGTTACCTTTGCTTACCATTCAACAATATGGTTTACTAAAAATTCAGGAACTTCAAAATGAAGAAAATCCGGATCTTGATTTAATTAAGATTTATGAAAAAATGGTAACACGATCCTTGTTCGGAAACATTAACGCAAGCAGAAATTCAGCATAATTATGAACTTATCCCAATTAGACGAAAACGAATACAATCCGCATTACAAACATTATATTTCAGCATTGGGAAATGTGGATTTATTTGAAATTTTACTGGCTTCATCTGAAGAATTACTGGAAACAATTAAAGATTTATCTGAAGAAAAAATGGTATTTCGTTACGATGATGGAAAATGGACCATCAAAGAACTTCTGCAGCATTTAATTGACACAGAGCGTATTATGAGTTATAGAGCTTTGCGTTTTTCAAGAAACGACGCCACGGAATTGGCAGGTTTTGATGAAAACTGGTATGTTGACAACTCATACGGCAACGACCGAAATTCCGATGATTTGGTTGATGAATTTACCTGCACACGCCGTGCAAGCATCTCCTTATTTAAAAGCTTTAATGATGAAATGCTATTATTATCGGGCACCGCAAACGGAAGCGATATGACCGTAAGAGCTTTGGGATTTATTATTGCCGGACATCAAATGCATCATTTAAAAATTATTAAAGAGCGATATCTTTAATCGTTTTTATCCAAAAAGAAGATAAGGTTAGGGGAATTTTAAAAACCACAACGTAAACCGTTTAGCAATTCAACTTCAATTAAATTGAAAGTAGCGGATTCAAATTTTATATGATATAAAATATTATATTTGAAATATCCTAAACTATTTTCTACAATGCGCATTTTTAAAAAAATCCTACTTGTTCTTGGTGTCTTAATTGTCATGGTTTTTATTGGTGGCTGGATCTATTTTAACAGCTTAAAACCCGATTATTCTGGTGAAATAACATTGTCAAACATAGAAAATGAGACTTCTGTGTATTTTGATGACTATGGCATTCCGCATATTTACGCCCAAAATCAATACGATGCCTCAACAGCTTTAGGTTACGTTCATGCGCAGGACCGACTTTGGCAAATGGAGTTGATGCGAAGAATCGCTCCGGGAAGATTGTCGGAAATTTTTGGTAAGGACATGCTCAAAAACGATCGGTTTTTTGTGAGTTTGGGCATTGAAGAAGCTTCCAAAAAATCCATGGAAAAACTGGATAAAAATGGGGAAGTTTACAAATTGGCAACCGCTTATTTGAACGGCGTAAACCAGTTTATTGAAAATGGCCCAACGCCCATTGAATTCACTTTAATAGGCATCGAAAAAGAACCTTACCAACTTAACGACATCTACAATATTTTGGGCTACATGTCTTTCAGTTTTGCGATGGCGCAAAAAACGGATCCGCTTTTAACCGTTCTCAAAGAAAAATTGGGTGATGATTATTTGAAGGAACTCAATGTAGAAATCGGTCCAAATACCACGTTTATAAAAAACTCAAAATCAACAATTGCCGATTTTTCGGAAATGGTTGCAAGCGTAAATGCGGTGATGGAAAATTCGCTGGTTCCGCCATTTATCGGCAGCAACAGTTGGGTGGTTTCACCTAAAAAAACCGCATCGGGAAAAGTGCTATTTGCAAACGATCCGCATATTGGCTATTCGCAACCAGCAGTTTGGTATGAAGCGCATATTGTAACGCCCAATTATGAAATGTACGGGTATCATTTAGCCGGTGTTCCGTTTCCTTTATTGGGACACAACAGAAATTACGCCTACGGATTGACAATGTTCGAAAATGACGATATTGATTTTTATAAAGAGGAAAACCATCCGACAGATGCCACAAAATACAAAACACCTACAGGATTTGAAACCTTTAAAACCACTACAAAAATCATCAAAGTTAAAGATGCGGAAGATGAAATTATGACGTTAAGAAGTTCGCGTCACGGACCCATTATGAACGATGCACTTGATGCAATTACGCAAAGTGAGCCCATTGCTATGTCTTGGATTTATACCCAATTTGATGTAGAAGTTTTGGGTGCACTTTATACCATTTCAAGAGCAAACGATATGAAAGCTGTTAAAATAGGAGCTTCCATGATTCACGCGCCCGGATTGAATATTATGTATGGCGACGCAAAAGGAAATGTGGCTTGGTGGGCTACCGGAAAATTATATAAATTAAAGTCGGACGTCAACAGGAATTTTATTTTGAACGGTGCTTCAGGCGAGGATAATCCTATTGAATATTTGGATTTCAATGAAAACCCGATGGCTGAAAATCCGCCTTGGAATTACGTTTATTCCGCCAACAATCAGCCAGATTCCACTGCAAATATGCTGTATCCAGGCTATTATTTATCAGAAGACAGGGCGAAACGCATTGTGCAGTTGCTTGAACCAAAAAATAACTGGAACAAGGAATCTATGTCAGCCATGATTAACGACGTAACCTCATCGGTAGCACCAGCATTGGTAAAAGAATTTGCTGAAAATATAGATTACAAATCCTTCAGCAAAAGGGAACAAAAAGCCATTGATGTACTGCAACTTTGGGACGGCTCAAATACTGTTGACCAAGTGGCACCGACCATCTATAACAAATGGATTTACTTGTATTTAAAAAACACTTTTGAAGATGAAATGGGATCAACATTGTTTACCCAGTTTTTGGCCACACATTTATCAAAAAGAACAATTGCCGAGCAAATTGAAAAAGACAGCTCCATTTGGTGGGATGATATTTCTACATCAAACAGCATAGAAACCAAAAAAGAAATCTTGTCAAAATCTTTGGTTGAAGCAGTTGCCTCTCTAGAAAAGCAACTTGGAAGCAATATGATGGATTGGAATTGGGGAAAAGTTCATACCTTAGTGCACGAACATCCGCTTGGCAAAGTGGCTGCCCTAAAAAGCTATTTTAATGTGGGACCGTTTCCAATAAATGGCTCAAGAGAAGTAATTAACAATCGGGGATTCGACTATACTGAAACTGGTTTATACAAAGTAAATGCAGGTCCATCCACCAGAAGAATTATAGATTTTTCTGATGTTGAAAACAGTATCAGCATTTTGCCAACGGGACAATCTGGAAATCCTTTCAGCAAACACTATAAAGACCAGGCCGAAATGTACAATAAAGGCGAATTCAGAAAAATGAAAATGAATGAAGAAGAAATTAAAAAGGTTTCAACAAAATTAACTATTTCATCAAAAAAATGAGTAAAAGAATCACCATAAAGCAAATTGCACTGGCATTACAAGTTTCTATTTCAACGGTTTCAAAAGCGTTAAACGACAGCTATGAAATTAGTGACGATACCAAAAAAAGAATTCAGGACTATGCCAAGTTGCACAAATACAAGCCCAACACGCTTGCATTGAGCCTTCAAAATAAAAAAACAAAAACCATTGGCATCATTGTTCCCAATATTTTAAATTATTATTTTGCCCGAGTGCTTCGCGGCATTGAAAAAGTGGCCACTGAAAAAGGATACAACATCATTACCTGTATCACCAATGAATCTTACAAAAAAGAAGTGGACACTATGGAAATGCTTTCCAATGGAACTATTGACGGTTTTATTGCCTGTATTTCTGAAGAAACGTTGAAACTTGGAAATTTTGCCCACTTTCACGATATTTTGGAAGAAGGCACGCCAATTGTGCTTTATGACCGAATTCCTGATGAAATAAAATGTGATAAAGTAGTGACAGATTTAGCAAAGAGTGCTTATAAAGCCACCCGCTTTTTGATGAAATCAGCTTGCGAAAATATTGCATTTATTTCTACATCAGAAGGACAGAATATCGGTAAATTTAGCCTTGAGGGCTACACAAAAGCACTTGAAAAACATAATGTAAATCCGGTTAAAAGTTTAATTATAAGATTAGAGGGCGAAGAAGGGCTGAAGGAAAAAATCAATGAAATGCTCGACAACTATCGTGTGGACGGCATTTTTACCGCAGACGAGATTTCTGGTGCAATAACCACGCAAGTTTTAAATAAAAGGTTCATAAGAATTCCCGAAGATGTCTCAATTGTTGGTCTTACAAATGGCATTTTATCACGTTACACCTCGCCTCCGCTTACCAGCGTTAATCGTTTCGCCCATACAACAGGCGAAATTGCGGCAGCAAGATTGATTGATAAAATTGAAGAAAAAATTGAATTTGATAACATAAAAATCGAAATAGTCAAATCAAAACTGGTTGAGCGTGAATCAACAAAAAAACTTTTTATAAAGTTTTAAAAATCCTAACACTTCACTTCTTCAATGTATAACAATTCATGAATTTTTTTGAATTATCTTTTTATTTTTCAAAAAATATTTTCAAAATGAATAAAAAAATGCAATAAACATTGCTTCATTAATTTATTGCATTAAATTTTTAGCTATTTTTATGAAAATTAAAAAATATGCTAGAAAAAGTTTATGGCAGCGCCGTGTTTGGCGTTGAAGCCACCAATATTACGGTTGAAGTAAATATTGACCAAGGAATTGGTTATCATTTGGTTGGCTTGCCCGACAATGCCATTAAAGAAAGCAGTTTCAGGATTTCGGCTGCTCTAAAAAACAATAAATACAATTTTCCGGGCAAAAAAATCACCATCAATATGGCGCCGGCCGATATGCGCAAAGAAGGCTCGGCCTACGACCTAACTTTGGCCATTGGCATACTCGCCGCTTCAAACCAAATTAATACCGATAAAATTGGTGACTATATAATTATGGGCGAACTTTCTTTAGACGGAAGCCTGCAACCCATTAAAGGCGCTTTACCCATTGCCATAAAAGCACTTGAAGAAAATTTTAAAGGATTTATTCTGCCGATACAAAATGCAAAAGAAGCCGCAATTGTCTCTGATTTAAAAGTTTATGGCGTTGAAAACATTACAGAAGTCATTGATTTTTTCGACGGAAAAACGGAATTGGAACAAACAATTATCGATGTCGAATTTGAATTCAATAAAAATCTGGAGCACCCCGAATTTGATTTTGCTGATGTAAAAGGACAGGAATCCGTAAAACGCTCTATGGAAATTGCAGCTGCGGGCGGACATAATATTATATTGATCG
>DATIRG010000080.1:0-7467 GCA_035470005.1 Lutibacter sp.
CCAGTATATTTTCCTCCTATTTTGATGGTGATGAAGCGCGTCCGTTCAGTATTTTAAAAGATCAAACAACCGCTCTTGGCTTTAGAACCAAACTGGAAATGAATGACCGGTTATTCGGAAAATCCTTTCAATGGATTGTAGGCGGAGAATTATTTAACGATGTTAAAAAATACAAAACCCTGGAAAATCTTTATCTTGAATATCCCATAGAAGCAGGAAGCGTGGCGGGCGAAACCTTAAGCGATTTTAAAGAAAACAAGGGCTATTTTAACCTGTTTTTCGATTCGAACTTACAACTTTCGGAAAAAATCCAGGTCAATTTAGGCGTAAATTTAAATCAGACCAGCTTTACACTGACCGATAAATTTAACAATGATGTCGTAGATTTTTCAGGGAAATATCATTTTAAAGCCATTCTGTCCCCTAAAATTGGCCTTACGCATCAATTCGCTAAAAAAGCCATGGTTTACGGAACAATCAGCCACGGATTTTCAACGCCTACTTTGGAAGAAACCTTGTTGCCAAACAATAGGATAAACACCAGCATAAAACCTGAAAAAGGATGGAATTTTGAAATTGGAAGCCGAGGTTTGGCATTTAACAACAAGCTAACGTATGATGTGGCAATCTATCAAATGAACGTTAAGGATTTATTGGTGGCAAAACGCGTTGGTGAAGATGAATATGTTGGCGTAAATGCCGGCAAAACCAGTTACACCGGATTGGAAATTACAGGTAATTATTTTCTGATAAAATCCGAAAATTTTAATGTGAAGCACCGCAACAATTTGAGTCTTAACAATTTTAAATTTAAAGAATTTACAGATTTCGACAACGATTATTCGGGAAACAAGCTAACGGGCGTTCCCAATATCACAATAAATTCTGCGGTTACTATTGAGAATCGTCTGGGATTTTATGGAAGCGCCGACTTTAATTATGTTGGGAAAATACCAATGAGGGACGACAATTCAATTTTTTCAAAAAAATACCATTTGGTCAATGCGGCCATCGGGTTTAAAACTTCTGAAGAAAAAAAATTATCGCTTGACTTTTTTGTTGGGTTAAAGAATATATTGAATGAAAAATATGCGTCTATGCTTCTCATAAATGCAACCAGTTTTGGAACTGCCAAACCGCGCTATTACTATCCGGGAGAACCTGTAAATTATTATGCAGGAATCAATTTAAAATACCATTTTTGATTCATCATAGAGGAAAATGGTTAAAATATTTCCTGTCTTAGGAAAATCTATTTTTAGTTTTGTGTTGCTATTCTGGCCTTTGGTAAAATTCGTTCCACAAAATAAGAATAGGCCAATTCTGATGGATGTAAACCATCTGAAGCCACCAGTAACGGATTCTGTAAACCCTTTCTTGTGATATCGGTAATTGAAACAAATTCTATCTTATTCGCCGAACAATACTGTTGTGCAAAAGCATTGTAATTGTCTATTTCTGTTGAAATCTTCTGTGGATTTCCCAGCTGCTGCCCTGTTGGCGTATAAGCATAATCCGGAATAGAAACCACAATGAGGTTGGATTTATCGCCTTTGGCAAGCGCAATCGCTTTATTGACCAATTCGGGAAATTCTTTTTCGTAAACAGAAAAAGCTCTGTTTTGGTATTGATTGTTTACCCCAATTAACAGCGTTACCAAATCATAATTTGGAGTCAAACTTTGTGCGTTTATGGCCGAAATTAAGCTGGTAGTTGTCCAGCCGGTTTGTGCAATAATCTTCAAACCATACGTAGTATTGGGATTTGAATTTGCAAGATTTTTTTTCAATTGCTCAGGAAACCTGCACGTTTCACAAACACTCTGACCAATGGTATAACTGTCGCCCAATGCCAAATAACTTACTGTTTTTAGCTGATTAGTTACCGGAGCGCTTGGTATATAATCAGTTTCATAATTGTCGCTATCACAACTTGTGATCAAGAGCAATACAAAAAGCACTGATATTTTTAACAACTTGGCGTTCATTATTCCTGGATCAAGAGGTTGAGAAAGTATTTCATTTTGCCAAAAAATTATTTGCGATTTTAGTCGAAATTCAAAAGTAGTAATATTCAAGATTGGATTCACAAATTAATTTAAATAAAAACATTAAAAATGTATCCTTGAAAAGAACATTTAAAAAACAACATAAATTTTATGTATTACACTTAATTATTAGCTTAATTTTTGTAGTTTTCACCAAACCAATCAACTAACACATGAAATTTTATCCTTTTAAAGCAATAGTCATCTTATTGCTGAGCATTTCCTTATTTGGCTGCAAAAAAACAACCCCTTCAGAAGCAATTGAAACCAATTTTGTCAAAGAAAATTATGATAAAATGGAAACCACCATCACTATGCGCGACGGCATTAAATTGTTTACCGTGGTTTATTCGCCAAAAGACAAAAGCAAAAAATATCCTATTTTATTGCAACGCACGCCATACAGTTGTCAGCCCTACGGCGCAGATACCTTAAAAACTAACATTGCGCCCAATAAATATTTGATGGAAGAAGGAAATATTGTGGTGTATCAGGATGTTCGCGGGCGTTGGATGAGCGAAGGCACGTACGACAATATGCGTGCGTATATTCCGAATAAAAAAAGCAACAAAGACATTGATGAAAGTTCCGATACCTACGATACCATTGACTGGCTGGTGAAAAATGTGGAGAATAACAACGGAAATGTGGGTACCTGGGGAATTTCCTATCCCGGATTTTACAGCACTTATTCTGCCATTGATGCGCATCCGGCTTTGAAAGCGGCTTCACCGCAAGCCTGCATTGGCGATTTCTTTTTTGATGATTTTCATCATAACGGCGCTTATTTGTTGAGTTATTTCAGAGCCACGGCCTTGTTTGGAACACCAAAAGATGCACCTTCCGATACGGCATGGTATTCGACCCCCGATTTAAAAACAAAAGACCAATACCAGTTTTTCTTGGATGCCGGTCCGTTAAGCAATTTAAACCACTTTTTTCAATATGAAAAACTGGATGAAACTGCCCCGCAAAACAAAGACAAAGTAGATGATTTTTTCTGGAAAGAATTGATAGAACACCCAAATTACGATGAAGTTTGGCAAAGCAAAGGCATTATCCAGCATCTGAAAAACATAAAATCTTCTGTGGCAACCATGGTTGTTGGCGGACAATTTGACGCCGAAGATTTATACGGTCCTTTGGAAACCTACAAAACCATTGAAGCATACAACAAAGACAATTACAATACCTTGGTTTTTGGGCCTTGGAGTCACGGGCAATGGGCAAGTTCAGAAGCTGAAAACAGCGTGGGAAATTATTATTTTGGTGATTCCATTTCCATAAAATTCCAGGAACAGATAGAAACGAAATTTTTCAACCATTTCCTAAAAGGCAAAGGCGATAAAAACTCGGGATTGCCGGAAGCTTATGTGTATGACTCGGGCAAAAAGGAATGGAAATCATACGAAACCTGGCCGCCTGCCGGTGCTAAAAAAGTAGCGATGTATTTGTCGGACAACCAAAAATTAACCACCTCCGAAGAAAAAGAAATCGGCATAAAATTTATCAGCGATATCAAAAAACCGGTGCCGTATACCGAAGACATAAAAATGGAATTTATCCCAAGAAAATATATGACCGATGACCAGCGTTTTGCCGCCAGAAGAGGCGACGTGTTGATTTTTGAGACTGAAATTTTGGAAAATGATTTCACGCTGGCCGGTGATATTTTGGCAAAACTGCAAGTGGCAACCACAGGAACCGATGCTGATTGGATTGTGAAAGTGATTGACGTGCATCCTGCTGATATTGAAGAAACCAATGAAAAAATGCAGGACCATTTAAAATTGAGCAACTATCATTTAATGGTTCGCAGTGAGGTAATGCGGGGTAAATTCAGAAACAGTTTTACCTTTCCTGAACCGTTTATTCCAAACAAAAAGACTGCTGTAAACATTAAACTGCAAGACGTAAACCATACATTTAAGAAAGGGCACAAACTGCAAATTCAGGTGCAAAGCACCTGGTTTCCTTTGATTGATTTGAATCCTCAAACCTACGTGGACAATATTTTTAAGGCTAAGAAAGAAGATTTCAAAACCCAAACGCATACCGTTTTCACGTCTTCAGCCATAGAATTTTCAGTATTGAATTAAAAAAGAAGAACCAAAACTTTCATGTTGCCATCAAGGTTTTGGTTCAAACTTAAACTACTAACTAAAATTTGTATTTCAAAGAAAATAATTTTGTATTTGAGATAGCTCTTCTGAAACGCAAGAACTGTTTTCCTGTTTATTTTCTGTTAGCGAATGTATGATTATTAGATTTAAAAAAAATGACATTTGTCAATTTCAATAATAATTTCAATAAAATTTCTGTTAATTTCACTCGATTGGCGCATCAAACGAAGGGCTTTCACTTTTTATGGTTAAAAGATCTCCCTTATCAGAAATTTCTTTTGAAAACTCCATAATTGTTAAATCCCTAAACTTCGCCAAAATATTATTTTTAAAAGGCACTACGATAAAATGTACCGGACAGGGATTGGTAGCATCGCATTCGTTTAAACCCAAAAAACAGCCATTCAATTTATTTAAACCATCAATATTATCAATGATATCAAGCACGTTTTTCTGTTTATTTTTTTCTGATAAAAAGAAACCTCCGTGCGGACCCTTGCTGGAAGAAATAATCTTACCACGCACCAATTGCTGAAATAGCTTTGCCAAGAAAGGACTTGGAACATCAATATTTTCAGCAATTTCCTTTACGCTAATTTTCCTTTCTTCATTTGAATGTTCTGCTAAATACAATGTGGATAAAATAGCATACTTACTGGCATTTGATAACATTTCTTTATTTTTTTACAATCTATTTCCGCAAAAGTACCGAAAAAAGAGTAAAGGGTATTATATTTTTTTAAATTTAGCAGTAAAATGTCTCATAATGGGTGCCTCATCAACAATCACATAGCCAGATTTTGCTTCTTCTCGGGTATCATAAATATTTTTTAGCGCCACTGCAATATAATCCATATGATTGTTGGTATAAACCCTTCTTGGAATAGCCAACCGCACCATTTCCAATTCCGGATACCGATTTTCTCGGGTGATCGGATCTCTATCGGCCAAAACGGTTCCTATTTCAACACCTCTAATACCGCCAACAATATAAATTTCAACAGCCAAAGCCTGCGCCCGATATTCTTCTCTCGGAATTTTAGGAACAAATTTATTGGCATCTAAAAATATGGCATGACCACCGAAAGGTTGTTGAACGGGAACACCAAAATCCACTAACTTTTGACCCAAGTAGGCTATTTGCTCTACCCTGCTTTCCAAATAATCAAACTCTGTAGCTTCATCCAATCCAACAGCCAACGCGCCCATATCACGGCCATTCATACCGCCGTAAGTTATAAAACCTTCAAACATAATATTGAAAACAGTTGCCTGCTTAAAAACTTCTTCGTTGTTAAGGGCAATAAAACCGCCCATATTCACCAATCCGTCTTTTTTGGAACTCATCGTCATGCCATCGCCATAAGAAAATACTTCTTTGGCAATTTCTTTAATAGATTTATTTTCGTAACCAGGTTCACGTTTTTTGATAAAATAAGCGTTTTCAGCAAAACGGGCAGCATCAAAATACAATGGAATGCCGTATTTTTTACATAAAGCCGAAACCTCTTTGGTATTTTGCACAGAAACTGGCTGTCCGCCCGCACTATTACAAGTAATCGTAAGCACCACAAAAGGAATTTTTTCTTTTGGATGGCTTTTAAAAACTGTTTCAAGTTTGTTTAAATCCACATTTCCTTTAAACGGATGCATATTGGAAGTGTCGAAAGCTTCATCAATGGTACAATCAACCGCCTTTGCTTTTCTGAATTCGATATGGCCTTTTGTGGTATCGAAATGAGAATTTCCGGGAACAATATCGCCTTCCTTCACCAAAGCGGAAAACAACACATTTTCAGCTGCACGTCCTTGGTGCGTTGGTAAAAAATAGGTAAAACCGGTAATTTTTTTAACGGTCTCTTTTAGTTTCAAAAATGAAGATGAACCGGCATAACTTTCATCGCCTATCATCATTTCGGCCCATTGCTTATCACTCATGGCGCCAGTTCCGGAATCTGTCAGTACATCAATAAAAACTTTATCCGAAGAAAGGTTGAACAAGTTATAATCGGCTTCTTGTATCCATTTTAATCGTTGCTCTTTTGTTGAACGTTTGATGTGTTCAACCATTTTAATTTTATAGGGTTCAGCGTATGGTAATTCCATAAGAATATTTTATTTATAAGATTTTGAAATTTTTTAAAAACGTGATTGAAAATCACCAAATAGGGAGAAAATTAGGCGCGAAAAGATTCGGGACGCTTTATATTTAAGAAGACATCCGCGTACAATTTAAAACAGTTGATGTTTTTCATTTACTAATTTCTAAGGTCCAAATTTACAAAAATATTTAAACAATTATTTTAATACTTTTTAATCTTTTTTAATGACAATAATCAGTTAATGCAATAAATGTTACAGTTATATTTGTGCTTCAAATTTAGCAAGATTAAGATTGGCTTAAAATTTAATTAATAATTTAGTATTATGACAATTATCATTATCTTCGCAAAACGTTTTTTATTACTAATAAATCTATTAAAATGAACAAACTTCTTTCACTAATTTATTCAACTCGTGTAACTGCTGTTTTATTTTTAGTTTTTGCCGCCGCTATGGGCGTGGGAACTTTTATTGAAAATGATTATGGCACTGAAACTGCAAAAGCATTGATATATAATGCTTGGTGGTTTGAAGCCATCATGGCTTTTTTCGCAATCAATTTTTTTGGAAATATTTTTAAATACAAACTTTACAAAAAAGAAAAATTGGTTGTGCTGGTTTTTCACTTATCTTTTTTCTTGATTTTGGTAGGCGCCGGAATAACGCGCTATATTAGCTTTGAGGGAATTATGCCCATTAAAGAAGGCGCCGTAAGCAATATTTTTTTTACTGAAAAAAGCTATATAAGCGTTGTTGTCAACGATGGAAGCGAACAAAAAACACCATACCATAAACAAATTTTATTGTCAGCTTTGGGCAACAATAATTTCCATTACAAAACAGATTTTAAAGGAAAAGATGTTGATGTAAAATTGACAAAATACACGCAAAATGCCCAGGAAGTTTTTGAAGCCAGCGAAACTGGTGACGAATTTTTAAAATTCGTTGAATCGGGTGCCGGAGGAAGACACGACCATTACATTAAAAAGGGTTCATCAGAAGAAGTGCATGGCGTAATGGTTGGCTTTGATTCTCCTACGCCAAATGTTGTTGATTTTATTTCAACTGATAGCGGTTTAAAAATTAAATCAACTGTTGACGGAACTTTTTATAGAATGGCCGACAAATTTGAAGGCACTATTGCTAAAGATTCTTTGCAGGATTTTTCACTATTAGCGGTGCATTCAATTGCCG
>DATIRG010000081.1:0-3470 GCA_035470005.1 Lutibacter sp.
CAAAATATGTTTAAAAATATAATTAAAAATTGATGCTGATATTGTCTTTTAAAAATTACATTTGCCTTTATGATAATTGTTATTTATGAAATTCAGGTATTATAAAAATTAAAAATGTAATTGGTTTTTATGATTAAAAAAGACGTATATTAAAGGATTATTTTAACTTACCAAGTAATAAAATATTGATTAACAAACAAATATAAAGTATCAAACAAGTGAAAAATTTGCAATCTGTACAATCCTTTACCCCCAAAAAAAACACCGTTATCAGCCTAGAAAAAGGCAAAATTCCGCCTCAGGCATTAGATCTTGAAGAAGCGGTTTTAGGTGCCATGATGATTGACAAAAAGGGCGTTGATGATGTAATAGATATTTTACATCCCGAAGTTTTTTACAAAGAGGCGCATCAATTAATTTATGAAGCCATTTTTTCTTTATTTAAAAACTCTGAACCAACCGATTTATTGACTGTCGCAAATCAATTGCGAAAAACAAATAATTTAGAGGCTATTGGCGGCGATTTTTACTTGGTTCGTTTAACACAAAAAGTAGCGTCATCAGCGCATATCGAATTTCACGCACGTATCATTCTTCAAAAATTTATTCAGCGAAAATTAATCACCATTTCATCTGAAATTATTGAAGAAGCCTACGATGAAACCATTGATGTTTTTGATTTATTGGATGATGCCGAAACAAAATTGTTCGAAGTTACACAAGGAAATTTAAAGAAAGGTTCTGAAACGTCTCAAGGACTTGTTGAACAAGCAATTAAGAAAATTCAGGAAATTGGGAATAAGCAGGGAATGAGCGGTGCAGCAACCGGTTTTACCCGTTTAGATGAGTTAACATCAGGCTGGCAACCGCAAGATTTGGTTATTTTAGCGGCACGTCCCGGTATGGGAAAAACGGCTTTTGTAATGTCGATGGCAAAAAATATGGCCATTGATTTTGATCAGCCAGTCGCCATATTTTCATTGGAGATGTCGTCCGTACAATTAATTACGCGTATGATTTCAAGTGAAACAGGGATTTCTTCGGGAAAATTAAGAAAAGGAAATTTGGAACCTCACGAATGGGAACAGCTTAACGTAAAAGTTAAAAACTTGTCAAAAGCGCCCATTTTTATTGATGATTCTCCCTCGTTGTCCATTTTCGATTTGCGTGCAAAAGCGCGTCGTTTGGCATCACAACACGGCATAAAAATTATTATTATTGACTATTTGCAGTTGATGACTGCGGGAACGGCGCAAAAAGGCGGAGGAAATCGTGAACAGGAAATTTCAACCATTTCACGAAATTTAAAAGCCTTGGCCAAGGAATTGAATATTCCTGTAATCGCACTTTCGCAATTATCGCGTGCTGTTGAAACCCGTGGAGGAAGCAAACGTCCATTGTTGTCGGATTTACGTGAATCTGGTGCCATTGAACAAGATGCAGATATTGTGACATTTATTTATCGTCCTGAATATTACGGACTTACAGAATGGGATGACGAAGAAAGAACGCCTTGCGAAGGTCAGGCAGAATTTATTGTCGCCAAACACAGAAATGGCGGTTTGGACAATATTCGTCTTAAATTTACGGCACATTTGGCGCAATTCAGTAATTTGGATGATGGCAATGCAAATGAATTTCATTCCAAAATGAACAATGCGATTCCGCAACGCAATTTTGCAAGTGCAGAAGACGCGTTTGACGCGCCCGATAAATATGACGAAGATGATGTTCCGTTCTAAATATGTGATTTTTAAAACAAAATTTCACCAATTTTCAATCATCAAAAAAGCATTGATAGCAATATCATTGCTTTTTTTTCATTCCGCATTTGCATCATTTATATTAATCCCTATGGATGATATTACCCAAACGAATCATTTAAAAGCCTACGGAATAACTTATTGGTCACTTCAAAAAGGAAATACGGCAA
Source organism: Lutibacter sp. (assembly GCA_035470005.1). Taxonomy (GTDB): domain Bacteria; phylum Bacteroidota; class Bacteroidia; order Flavobacteriales; family Flavobacteriaceae; genus Lutibacter. Next base: position 1,934 of record DATIRG010000081.1, read on the forward strand.
AATGGCTGTTAAATTATGAAGGCGGTTCTTTTTTACTGGAAGACAATGAAGCTACCAGAAACGAATGCAAAATTAGAGGTGTTACTTTTCATATAATTTCTGATACGGAAGCATCAAAAATTTTGGAAGAAATCAGCAGTCCTTCTCAAAATATGGAAGCTGTTACGCTTGAGAAAGCACCAAAAATAGCCGTTTATTCACCAAAATCAAGTTTGCCTTGGGATGATGCCGTGACTTTGGTGCTCTCTTATGCCGAAATTCCTTTCGATGTTATTTATGATGAGGAAGTTTTGGAAGAAAAACTGGTTTTGTATGAGTGGCTACATTTGCATCATGAAGATTTTACCGGTCAGTTTGGTAAGTTTTATGGCGCATATAGAACGGCACCTTGGTATATTGAACAAAAAAGAGAAGCCGAAGAATTGGCGAATAAACTTGGATACAATAAAGTTTCAGAACAAAAGTTGGCAGTTTCCTTAAAAATTAGGGATTTTGTGATTGGCGGCGGATTTATGTTTGCCATGTGTTCTGCCACCGATAGTTTTGACATCGCACTATCCGCAGAAGGCGTTGATATTTGTGAAACTATGTTTGATGGAGATCCTTCAGAAATGGATTATCAGCAGAAAATAGATTTCAACAAAACTTTTGCGTTTAAAGATTTTACGTTGGTCAGAAATCCGGTTGAATATGAATTTTCTTCCATCGACATGACCCAAAAAAGAAAGATTATACGCACATCCGATTATTTTTCCTTACAGGAATATTCAGCAAAATGGGATCCAATTCCTACGATGTTATGCCAAAATCACACCCAGTTAATCAAAGGTTTTATGGGACAAACAACTTCATTTGAGAGGGAAACTGTAAAATCGAACGTGTTGGTAATGGGAGAAAATAAAGCAAATCGCGAAGCCCGTTATATTCATGGCGTAAAAGGAAAAGGAATGTTTACTTTTTATGGAGGGCACGACCCGGAAGATTATCAGCACAAAGTTGGCGACCCAAAAACCGAACTTTCTTTGTATCCCAACTCGCCGGGATATCGTTTGATTCTGAACAATGTTTTATTTCCGGCAGCAAAAAAGAAAAATCAAAAAACGTGATGTTAATAACAGCACAATAATTTTTTTATTATTTCAGTGATTCGAAATTCAAAAACTGTATTTTTGCTACCTTAAAATTAAAATTCATCAGATGCCAACAACACAACAATTGCAGGATTTCGCGCAACAAGTAAGAAGAGATATTGTTAGAATGGTTCATGCCGTGAATTCTGGACATCCAGGCGGTTCACTGGGCTGTAACGAATTTTTAACGGTTTTGTACCAAGATGTTATGGATTATTCCACCAATTTCACGATGGACGGAAATAATGAAGATTTATTCTTTTTGTCGAATGGGCATGTTTCTCCGCTTTTTTACAGTGTTTTAGCACGCAGCGGATATTTTACGGTGAGTGAATTGGCAACTTTCAGAAAATTAAATTCGCGTTTGCAAGGACATCCAACAACACACGATGGATTGCCGGGAATTC
>DATIRG010000082.1:0-8093 GCA_035470005.1 Lutibacter sp.
AGTCGAAATTGACACCAATTATGACTCAGGGAGATCACCTTTTTGAGTTTTCAAACAATGCCTACGCAAAGCCTGCTGCGGGATTGTGGATGCTTCGACACGTAATTATGGGAACTGAATTGTTTGATCATGCTTTTAAAACCTACGCAAAACGCTGGGCTTTTAAACACCCGACACCAGCTGATTTTTTTAGAACAATGGAAGATGCATCTGCCATGGATTTAGATTGGTTTTGGAGAGGCTGGTTTTACACAACGGGCGCCAATGATATTGGAATCAAAGAAGTGAAAAAATATTACGTGACAGATAAACCAACCGACCGTGCAGAAAATATGGCACAACGTTATGGAATGTCTGTTGATAAATTGCCTCTGGCCTTGTATTTGGTATCTGAAGACAGTCCTGAATTTAAAAATGATTTAAAATCAAAAAAAACTGAAGATTACAATTTGTTGAGCGATTATATCAACGAAAATTTTTCTTCGGAAGAAAAAACAGCATTAAAAGCACCTAAATACTTTTACGAATTGGTTTTTGAAAAACCGGGCGATTTGGTGATGCCGATTGTTGTTGAATTTGAATTTGAAGATGGTTCAAAAGAACGCAAACAATATCCTGCAGAAATATGGCGTAATAATGATGCTGAAGTCACCAAAGTTTTTCCATCAAGCAAAGCAATCTCAAAAATCACGATTGATCCCGATGAGCAAACTGCCGATGTAGATTTAACGAATAACAGCTGGCCAAAAAAAATGGAAACCAAGTTTGAGCAATTCAAAAAAGAACAAATAAAAAGCTAGTTATTCATTATAAAAATTATAAAGGGTCTGAAAATATTAATTTCAAGACCCTTTTTTAATTTAAAAATTTCTGTATTTCTTGGTGATTTCAAAAATATGTTCGAGAATTCGCTGTTCTTTTGAGTCAAAATCAACTTCCCTCCTTTTCATAACCAATGTTGCAGTTTCAGTCACTTTATCCATTTGATAGGTTGAAAAACCAGCTGCGCCGCCCCAACTAAAAGAAGGAATAAAGTTTCTTGGAAAATTGCTGCCATAAATATTTGCACTTACGCCAATTACTGTTCCGGTATTAAACATCGTGTTAATGCCGCATTTAGAATGGTCTCCCATAATTAAACCACAAAATTGCAATCCGGTTTTGGCGAAATTTTCGGTTTCATAATTCCACAAACGAACTTCACTATAATTATTTTTTAAGTTTGAATTGTTTGAGTCTGCACCAATATTGCACCACTCACCCAATACTGAATTGCCTAAAAAGCCATCATGTCCTTTGTTTGAATAGCCAGATAAAATACAATTGTTTATTTCGCCTCCAACAGTGCTATACGGCCCAATTGTGGTGGCTCCATAAATTTTAGCACCCATTTTTACCACAGATCGTTCACCCAATGCAAAAGGTCCACGAATTAAACTGCCTTCCATCACCAACGCATCTTTTCCAATATAAATTGGTCCGCTGCTGGCGTTTAAAACAGAAAATAAGATTTCGGCGCCTTCTTCAATAAAAATATTTTCCTTATTAACATAACGAACGCCGTCAGGAATTGGCTGTGATATTCGTCCTTCGGTAATTAATTCAAAATCAGATTTTAAAGCTACATCATTGAAAGAAAATAAATCCCAAGTATTTTTAATTTGCAGCACCTCCAATTCAAATTCAACTTGTTCGTATTGTTCAAAATCTATTGTTTCTTGTGATTCTGCGGTAAAAAAAGCAATTACTTCTTCATCTTTGAAAATGGCCTGATTTTCTTTTAATTCCACAATCAATTCAACTAAAGGAAGTGTTGGCAAAAACGAAGCGTTAATCATAACGTTTTGCGCCATTTCAACCATGGGGAATTTTTCTTCTAAGTAGTCTTCTGTAAGTGTTGTTGTGGTAAAACCCAAATGTGTTTCCCATTTTTCACGAATGGTAAGTATTCCAATTCGTAAATCGGCAACAGGTTTTGTGAAGGTTAATGGCAATAATGAATTGCGAACTGTACCATCAAATAAAATATAATTCATTGATTGATTATTTTACACAAATGTACAGTAAGTTTTTTTCTTTCTCAAACGAAAAAAAGCATTGTGCTTTATACGATTTTGTTTTTTCTTAAATAGGTGTCAATGCTGTCTGCTGTGTCAAAACATGCGCTAACGGTATTAATTTCTGAGCAGTAACGGGAATCAATCGCATGATTTTTACAACCTATTGCATTTAAATCAATGGAAGTAAAATTTTTATCGATGCTCACGCATTTATCGTACAGTGAAGCGATAGTTTCGTCGTGCTGTAATTCGATATTGTTTTTTGTTAAATACCCTTTAAGAAAGTTCTCAATGGCAAACTGGGCGTTTTTACAAACTGAATAACTAACAATATCTTCAGCTGGTTTAAATAACTCCTCTTTTGCCGATTTCAATTTTTTTTCTGCTTCTTTAAAAAAAGCTTCTGATCTTGATTTCATTTTTTATTTTTTTATTTTATTGTCCTTCAAAGAAAATTATTGATTCTTCTAATTCCTCCACTTATCATAATAATAAAGCCTTTACAACAGAAATTAAAGATATAAAAAAAGTGCCAAGTATAAAAATACTTGGCACTTTTAAATAAATTTAATTTATAAATTTCTGTAAAGTTCTAATCTTTCCCATTGAACGTCCACTTGTTCTTGGGCTTTATCCAATAGATCTTTTGCCAATTCAGGATTTTCATTTACAACTCTCGTAAAACGAGTTTCTGTATACATAAATTCGCTTACTGGAGCAGAAGGTGTTTTAGAGTCTAATTTAAATCTCTTTCCTTTTTCTGCCAAAGGATTGAATCTAAATAATGGCCAGTAACCTGTTTCTACTGCTTTTTCTTGATGTTTTGCACCGTCTTTTAAATCGTAACCGTGCTCACCACAATGAGAATATGCAATAATTAACGATGGTCCAGGATAAGCAGCCGCTTCTTCAATTGCTTTCAGCGTTTGGTTATCTTTTGCGCCAATGGCAATTTGTGCTACATAAACATTTCCGTAAGAAACTGCTTGTAAGGCCAAACTTTTCTTAGAAGTCATTTTCCCTGAAATCGCGAACTTGGCACTTGCACCCATTGGTGTAGATTTAGATGCTTGTCCACCAGTATTCGAATAAACTTCAGTATCCATAACTAAAATATTAACGTTTTCTCCTGATGAAAATATGTGATCTAAACCACCGTATCCAATATCATAAGCCCAACCGTCACCACCAAAAATCCAAACTGCTTTTTTACGTAAGTATTCAGAAAGATTTCTTAGTTTTTTAGCTTCATAAGTATCGATGGTTTCTAAAATTTCATTTAGTTCATCAATCTGATTTATTTTTTGTTCTTTTAGCGTTTCGTTTCCTTCAGCATTATTTAGTATGTTATTTACTATGGTACTGCCAACTTTACTTTCTAAAGACTTCAATAAATCAGCGGCAATTTCTTGCTTTTTGGTTAATGCCAATTGCATACCCATACCAAACTCTGCATTGTCTTCAAATAATGAGTTTGCCCAAGCTGGTCCGCGACCTTCTTTATTTGTTTTATAAGGTGTTGTTGGTAAATTACCTCCATAAATAGATGAACAGCCAGTTGCATTTGCAATTAAAATACTGTCTCCATATAATTGTGTAATTAACTTAATATATGGTGTTTCACCACAACCTGAACACGCTCCAGAGAATTCAAATAATGGTTCTAAGAACTGTGATCCTTTTATTGTAGAAGTTACCAATTCTTTTCTGTCATAATCCGGTAAATCAATGAAGAAATCCCAATTTACATTTTCCACATCTTTTACTTGACGATAATCTGTTAAGTTAATTGCAAAAGTATTTGGAATGACTTTACTTTCGGCCGGACAAACAGCTACGCATAAATCACAACCTGTACAATCTTCTGGAGAAACCTGCAATATGTAACTTTCATTATCGCTATTAAAAGGTCTTCCTTTCGCTGGTACACTTTTTAGAGATTCTGGTGCATTTATCAATAAATCATTTGATACAACTTTGGCTCTTATGGCAGCGTGCGGACAAATTACAACACATTTATTACACTGAGTGCAAAGATCTGCATCATCCCAAACCGGCACAAAATCAGCAATTCCGCGTTTTTCATACTGTGTTGTTCCTGTAGGGAAAGTTCCATCTGCAGAAAATGCGCTCACAGGTAATGAATCACCTCTACCAGCCAAAATGGTTCCTAAAATTTGTTTTACGAAATCATCGGCGTCGGCAGTCATCATTGGTATTAAACCATCATTATTTGTAGTGTGACGAGGATATTCAACTTTTTGAAGATTTTCTAATGATTTGTCAACTGCATTAAAGTTCATTTGAACAACATCATCACCTTTGTGTGAATATGATTTTACAATAGCATCTTTAATTTTCTTGATGGCTTCATCTTTAGGAAGCACGCCAGAAATGGCGAAGAAACATGTTTGTAAAATAGTATTTGTACGTTTACCAAGATCTGCATCTTGGGCCACTTTTGTAGCGTCAATTACATAGAATTCAATATCATTGTCAATAATTCTGCGTTGCATAACACTTGGTAACTCTGTCCAAACTTTATATTTTGAATGAGGTGTGTTTAATAAAAATGTTCCGCCTTTTTTAATATTTTCTAAAATATCGTATTTATAGATAAAATTAAACTGGTGACAAGCAATAAAATTCGCTTTATTGATTAAATAGGTTGAATAAATTGGTTCTGGTCCAAAACGCAAATGCGAAACTGTTTGAGCACCTGCTTTTTTGGAGTCATAGACAAAATATCCTTGTACATAATTATCGGTGGTTTCACCAATAATTTTAATGGAATTTTTATTTGCGCCAACGGTACCATCTGATCCTAAACCATAAAACATACAATTGAATGTTGTTTTTCTGGTTTTAAAATCGGGATTGTACTTTAAACTTGTGTTGGTTACGTCATCATTAATACCGATAGTGAAATGGTTTTTTGGAGAATTTTCATCTAATTCATCGTAAATTCCTTTCACCATTGCAGGCGTAAACTCTTTTGAAGAAAGTCCGTAGCGGCCACCAATAATCGTAGGCATAGATTCACCCATTTCAACAAATGCGGTTACCACATCTAAATATAAAGGTTCTCCAATACTTCCTGGTTCCTTTGTTCTGTCTAAAACCGCAATTTTTTTAACTGTTTTAGGAATGTTTTCGATAAAATCGTAAACAGAAAACGGACGGTATAAACGAACGATCAAAGCCCCAACTTTTTCACCTTGTTCAACCAACGTGTCAATGGTTTCTCTAATTGGTCCGTCACCTGAACCCATAACAACAATTACTTTTTCTGCTTCCGGATGACCAATGTAGTAGAATAAACTGTATTTTCTGCCAGTATGTTTGTAGAATTCGTCCATTGTTTTTTGAACGATTCCAGGTACATTTTGGTAATAAGTATTTGCTGCTTCACGTGCCTGAAAGAAAACATCAGGATTTTGTGCTGTTCCTCTAATTACTGGATTGTCTGGATCTAATGAACTTCTTCTGTGTTTCATCACTTCCTCTTCCGGCATCATTGCTTTAATAACATCATCTGGAATTCCGTTTATTTTAGAAATTTCGTGAGATGTTCTAAATCCATCAAAAATATTTAAAAAAGGAACCCTGCTTTTTAAAGCAGAAACCTGTGAAATTAATGCAAAATCGTGAGCTTCTTGAACAGAACCTGCAAACAACATGGAGAATCCGGTTGCACGGGTTGCCATAACATCTGAATGGTCACCAAAAATAGATAACGCATGTGTTGCCAACGTTCTTGCGGCCACATGAATTACAGCTGGCAATAATTCGCCGGCAATTTTATACATATTAGGGATCATCAACAACAGTCCTTGTGATGCTGTAAATGTTGTTGTTAAGGCACCACCCTGAAGTGAACCGTGAACTGCTCCCGCGGCACCACCTTCACTTTGCATTTCAACAATTCTTGGAATGTTGCCCCAAATATTTGTTCGGCCTTTTGAACTGTACACTTCCGCATGCTCACCCATTGGTGATGAAGGCGTGATTGGATAAATTGCACAAACCTCGTTCGTTTTGTGAGCAATAATAGCTACCGCTTCATTGGCATCACAAATTAGTTTTACACTTTCTTGTTTCATTTTACTTTATATTTACGCTGAAAAAATTTACAAAATGAAGTTTTTTTGTATTCCTTTATTTTATAAATAATATAATTAACTGTTCAAATTTATTTTGTAAAAATATACCAATAAAGTAGTATTTATAATGACATATGTCAGCTAATTTGGCGATAAAATTATTTAGAATTGATATAAATCTATCTTGCAATTACCTCATTATAATTATGTTACAAATATTTTTTATAGTCTAAAATTGAAGTACGCAATATTTATAACATTTTAAAATGAAAAATTTCGTCTAAAAAGAAGCTACTAAATTGAAGAATTTATATAATTAACTATTTTTATGCTGTTTTATAAGGAAATGAAAAAAAATGCAATAATAAATCAATTATTACGTAAATAGTGTGGATTTTTTATGCATAAAATAAATTTTTTGCTTGCAAAAAGGCACGTAAATAGTATTTACAGATAGTAAAAATAAATAGAGAATATTATTGAAAGAAGCTGCTTTTAACCGCGTTTAGATAGCGATCTCTGGCAAATTTATGTTCCACTATTTCGGGAATATAGATATTGGTAAAATTGGGAATCCACTTTTTGATGTATTTCAAATCAGGATCAAATTTTTCTTGTTGCGTTGTCGGATTAAAAACCCTGAAATAAGGCGCAGAGTCACAACCAGTTCCTGCAACCCATTGCCAATTTCCGTTGTTTGAAGACAATTCAAAATCGAGCAATGTTGAAGCAAAATATGCTTCACCCCAACGCCAGTCGATCAATAAGTGTTTGCACAAAAAACTTGCAGTAATCATACGAACGCGATTGTGCATATAACCGGTTTTGTTTAATTGGCGCATTCCGGCATCAACAATGGGATAGCCAGTTCTACCTTCGCACCACAATTTAAATTCGGCTTCATTATTTCTCCATGGAATAAAATTATATTTCGATTTAAAATTTTCATTCACCACTTTCGGATAATGAAAAAGAATCTGCATAAAAAATTCACGCCAAATCAATTCACTCAAGTAAATTTGATTGGTTTTATTGGCATAATCAACCAATTTACGCACACTTATGGTTCCAAAACGCAAAAAAACCGAAGCGTTAGACGTTTCAACGGAAGGAATGTCTCTTATTTCCTGATATTTTTTGATGCATTTGGAATTGGATGGCAAAACTTTAATCAAACTTTCCACAAAACCAATATTGCTTAAAGATGGAAATGGAAATTTTGATTTTAAGAAATTGTCTTTTAAAGTTTCCGATTTGTATTCAATAGGAGAATTGGCGTTATATTTTTCCAGCCATTTATTTTTATAAGGCGTATAAACGCTATACGGCAATCCGTCTGCTTTCACAATTTCCGCTTCTTCAAATATAACCTGATCTTTATAGGTAAAGCAATTGCTGTTTTTTTGTTTGCAAAGCTGCTTTATTTTCTCATCTCGCTGTTTTGCATAAGGCTCATAATCTTTATTGAAAAATACATTTTTTACGTTAAATTCTTCAAAGATAGCGGACCAAATATCAACCGGATTTCCCTTTTTAACATATAAAGAAGCGTTGAATTTTAACAATTCATTATTGATGTCTTTTAAAGTATCATAAATAAAATTTACCCTCGAATCATCTTTTGGCAATTCATTTAAAATAGCTTCATCAAAAATGAATATTGGAAGTACTGGCAATTTTGAATTTAACGCTTGGAATAACGCACAATTGTCTTCTAACCTTAAATCACGTCGAAACCAAAAAACAGAAATCTCCTCTTTAATCATTCTGCTATAACAGTATTTTTATTGAATTTCTTTTTGAAAAATTCTATCAAAAGGATGCTGGGATACAACATATTAAAGGCATAAACAGCATCTTCAACAGGAATGGTGAACAATCTGATGTTTAAATTTTCATCATTATTATACCAAACAACTTCATTTTCAAT
>DATIRG010000083.1:0-3757 GCA_035470005.1 Lutibacter sp.
CAGTTTTTCGGTATGCATTGAAGATAAATTCAACAATTTTCAACATTTTTTAGCAGCACTTAAATCTAAATATAAAGTGTCTTTTACAGAAAATGTTTCTTTGTATACGATAAGGCACGCAACCGAAGATGCCATTATTGAAATTGAACAAAAAGGTGAAGTGCTTTTAAAACAGGCAACAAAAGGAACTGTTCAGCTGGTGATAAAATAAGTTGAACGGTTTAAGGCCAATAAATTGATTGCTAATACCTGGAAAAACTAGCTGGCAACTGTTAATATAAGTGGGCTGATGAAAAAAAATTGCGTATTTTTGTCCCTCCCTTAATTTAATTAATGATACTTGAATGAGTTTAGTAACGGCTAAAGAAGTTGCAAAAGTAATAAACCTAGATAAGTACGGATTTATAGGCACTTTTTTTGGCTGGACTTTGATGAAGATTCTTCGCATTTCAACCATCAACAAAATTTACAACAAACACAAGGATTTAAAAGATTTGGAATTTTTTACGGCACTGCTGGACGATTTGCAAATTAATTTTGAAATTCCTGAAGAAGATTTAAGACGAATTCCAAAAACTGGTGCTTTTATTACCGTTTCCAATCATCCGCTGGGAGGTATCGACGGTATTTTATTGTTAAAATTATTGATTGAAAAACGCCCTGATTATAAAATTATCGCAAATTTTTTACTGCAGCGAATTGAGCCGATGAAGCCTTTTATTATGCCTGTAAATCCTTTTGAAGACAGGAAAGACAAAAGATCGAGCATCACCGGTTTAAAAAATGCGTTGTCACATCTAAAAGAGGGAAATGCCTTGGGCGTTTTTCCGGCAGGTGAAGTTTCAACTTACAAAGACGGAAAATTAATTGTGGACAAACCTTGGGAGGAAAGTGCCATTAAATTAATTCAAAAAGCACAAGTGCCGGTTATTCCTATTTATTTTCATGCGAAAAACAGCAAGTTCTTTTATGTTCTTTCGAAGCTTAATTCCAAATTGCGCACCGCCAAATTGCCTTCAGAAGTATTATCGCAAAAAGGCCGCATAATTAAAGTCAGAATTGGAAACCCAATTGCGGTAAAGGATCAAGAAGGATACGATAACACAAAAGATTTTTGCGATTTCATTCGTAAAAAAACATATATGCTGGCCAATCCTTTTGAGAAAGAGCCAATAAAATTAAAAGCGCCTTCTTTAAAAATGCCGAGGCCGCCCAAAAAAATTGTGAGTCAAAAAAATATTGACAAAATGATTTTAGAAGTCGATGCTTTAAGAAATAGCGAAGGCCGTTTGCTTAAAAGCAAAAATTATGAAGTGTTTTTTGCATTGAGCAAACAAATTCCGAATATCACTTTTGAAATTGGGCGCTTGCGCGAAATTACTTTTAGGGAAGTTGGCGAAGGCACCAATCAATCTTTAGATTTAGATGCCTTTGACGGGTATTATCACCATTTATTTTTATGGGACAACGAAGCCAATAAAGTTGCGGGTGCTTACCGAATGGGCTTGGGAAAAAATATTTATAAAAAACTTGGCATTGAAGGTTTTTATGTGCACACCTTGTTCAAATTTGAACCTGAATTGTACCCAATGATGGAAAATTCCATTGAAATGGGACGCGCTTTTGTGATTAAAGATTACCAACAAAAACCGATGCCGTTGTTTTTACTTTGGAAAGGAATTGTTCATATTACCCTAAGATATCCGGAATATAAATATTTAATTGGTGGCGTAAGCATCAGCAATAAGTTTTCAAATTTCTCTAAATCGTTGATGATTGAGTTTATGAAATCCCATTATTACGATCCATATGTTGCACAGTATATCCATCCAAAAAAGGAATATAAGGTTAAATTAAAAGATGCCGACAAAGATTTTGTTTTTGACGCCACTCAGGCTGATATGAACAAATTTGACAAAATTATTGATGAAATTGAACCTGGTTCTTTGCGAATTCCCGTATTGATTAAAAAATATGTGAAGCAAAACGCCAGATTGGTGGCATTTAACGTAGATCCAAAATTTAACAATGCCATTGATGGTTTGATGTACATAAGGATTTCTGATATCCCTGAAAGCACCGTAAAACCAGTTATGGAAGAACTGCAGGCCGAACTGGAAAAATCGCTTGAAAACGAAAATTCAGCTCAAGAAACTTCTTTAGAAACGCTGTAATTTTAAAACCAGGCTTTTTTATTGGTTTGGTACATATAAACAAATTCTTCATCAGATTTTGTAAGGTAAACGATGCCTTCAATAAGCCCGATAATACTGGTAACCGCACCGCCTATACCACAAGTTACCAAAGTAATTGCCAGTAAAATAATGCCTTCATTTGTGTAGCCGAGCACAAATTTATGGATGCCGAAAACACCCAATAAAATTCCCAGCACCCCTGCCAAAACTCTTTTGCTTTCTTCTCTGCTTTTTGGGATTACATTCCCGTTATCGTCTAATACTTCCATGGATATATTTTTTATAACTATAAAATTACATAATTTTTAGGACAAAAAAGCAACATCCTTTGGTTCCCAAAGTTCAATTTTATTTCCTTCAGAATCTAAAATCCAACCAAATTTTCCGTAGTCATATTCTTCAATTTCTCCAATTACAGCAACACCTTCTTGTTTTAATTTGTTTAAAAGCAAACTTAAATCTTCAACCCTGTAATTAAACATAAAATCTTTTGTTGAAGGAGAAAAATAAACGGTATCACTTTTAAACGGACTCCATTGTGTACAAGCTGGTTTTCCGCTGTTGTCTTTCCACCAAAAAGTAGAACCCCAATCATCAACATTAAAATCGAGGTGTTTTTTATACCACTCTTTCAGTTTGGCCGGATCTTCCGATTTAAAGAAAAGTCCGCCAACGCCTGTAACTCTTTTTAACCCACTTTCCGTTTGAACCGTTTCTTTAGAAAAAAACAACGCATCAACCTTATCAACAATAGTTTGTGCCAATTTAAGGTTAGATTCAACCGTCCAGCCCGCAATATGCGGCGAAAGCAAGACGTTTTCAGCGTGAATTAAATAATCAAAAGCTTCGGGAAAAGCATCGTTTTCGAATAAATTTTCGAAAGATAATTTTTCATATTCCAGCACATCCAAACAAGCGCCCAATATTTTTTTTGTTTTCAGGGCTTCAACCAAATCATCGGTAACAACGGCGGAGCCACGAGCTGTATTGATTAAGTAAAAAGATTTTATAAAATTGTTGATAAACTGACCATTTATCATTTGGTGAGACAGTTTATTAAACGGCGTATGCACACTTAGCACATCGGTTTTTTGCTGCAATTCATCCAAAGTCACCTGTTTGCAATTTTCATCGCCAACGCCTTCTTTTATGTCGTAACAAATCAACTCAACCTCAAAGCCCTTTAATTTTTTAGCAAAGGCTTTTCCCATATTTCCATAGCCGATAATGCCAACCGTTTTTCCTTCCAGTTCAATTCCTCTGTTGGCTTCGCGCAGCCATTTTCCCTGTCTGATTTCTATATCGGCTTTTTTCAGGTTGTTAAATAAAGCCAAAATCATTCCAAGTGCGTGTTCGCCAACGGCATTTCTGTTGCCTTCAGGTGCTGAAATTAACTGAATTCCTTTTTCTTCGGCATAAATAACATCAATACTTTCCAATCCGGCGCCAACGCGGGCAATAAATTTTAAATTTGTGGACTTATCCAAAAATTGTTGGTCGATGTTAAACCTGCTTCTGATGACAATCCCTTCATAACTCCATATTTTTTCTTCAATTTGTTG
>DATIRG010000084.1:0-3179 GCA_035470005.1 Lutibacter sp.
AACGCCAAAAACCTTAGGAGTGGACAGAATTGCTTTGGTTTCTTCGGCAATCGCAGCATACCCAAAAAAAAATGTTCTAATAATTGATGCGGGAACTTGTATCACCTACGATTTTGTGAATGATCAAGGTAATTATTACGGTGGTGCAATTTCACCAGGACTGCAAATGCGCTACAAAGCATTAAATACTTTTACTGAAAAATTACCGTTGCTTGAACCTTCAGAAATAGTTGATTTGGTTGGAAACTCAACCGAAAAGAGCATTCATTCTGGTGTAATAAACGGTATTATCAATGAAATTGATGGAATTATCAATCAGTATAGAAAAAAAAATGTAGATTTAACAGTTGTTTTAACAGGAGGAGACGTAAATTTCTTGTCAAATAGATTAAAAAATGGCATATTTGCCAATCCTAATTTTTTGTTAGAAGGATTGAACACAATTTTGACTTATAATATAAAGTAAATGATAAAAAAAATAATAGTAGTAATAACTCTATTTGTATCTATTGTCGGTTTTTCACAAAAAAACAATACATCAGCTTATTCTTTTTTCGGAATTGGGGATAAAAATAACGAAAGCACTGTTGAACAATTAAGTATGGGTGGCGTTGGTGTTTCTTTAAATGAAAGTTATCGTTTAAATTTTTTAAATCCTGCTGCGAACGCATCTTTGCAATTTACAACCTACGCAATGGCTTTGGAAAACTTAAACAGCACAGCAAAAGACATTAACGGCAAACAAAGTGCTTCCGCAACGTACCTTTCTTATCTGGCCTTAGGATTTCCTTTGGGTGAAAAAGCAGGAATGACTATTGGATTGTTGCCAAATTCTTCCGTAGGATATTCTTTGGTTTCAAACGAATATGATACTAGCGGAAATATTACAGAAGTAACGCAATATATTGGTGACGGCGGAACAAATAAAATGTTTTTAAGTGTTGGCTATAAGCCATTTAAAAACTTCAGTATTGGTTTACAAGGAAATTACATTTTTGGAAAAATTGAAAATAGTATCTTAAATCAAGTGAAAGATGCTTCTTTGGCCACAAAATATCAGACAACTTCAAATATAAAGGGGTTAACTTTAAACGGTGGATTTCATTATAAAGGAAAAGTGAATGATAAAATGGATTTCCTTATAGGAGGAAATTTTGATTTTAACAATGAAATTGAGGCCACAGGAAATGAGTATTTATATTCAGTTTCTTTAGGAACATTTGAATCACCCCGCGATACCATCTTAAGTAAAGAAAGTACCGGAATATTAAAGTCTCCTTTAAAATCTACCCTTGGCCTTGGTTTAGGGAAAGATAACAAGTGGTATGCAGGTATTGATTACAGTTTTCAAAATGCTTTGGAATTAAGTGGCGGCGTTTTCAGTAATTATTCAAAAATTGATTACGATAATTACAGTAAAATTGCAGTGGGCGGTTTTTACACACCAAAATTTAATTCGATTACCAGCTATTGGGACAGAGTTACTTACAGGGCCGGCGTAAAATTCGAAAATACCGGATTATTGGTTGATGCATCTGGAAATGGAACCGATTTTACTGCGATTGACGATTTTGGCATATCTTTTGGAGTAGGGTTACCAATGAGTAAGCAATTGTCTAATTTGAATATCGGATTCGAGGTAGGAAAAAGAGGACAAACAGCGAATGGACTGGTTCAAGAAAATTATGTTAATTTCAGACTAGGCCTTTCATTAAATGACAAATGGTTTAAAAAATTAGAAATATTTTAATTAAAAATTAAGACGATGAGACAAATGAGACAAATTTTAGCGGTATTATTTTTTATAGTTTCAGCCCCGGTTGTTTTTTCACAAGCCGACAATGAAGAATGTATTGTAAAATACAATTTATTTAAAGGCGATTACAGCGCCGGCAAATATGATGTTGCCTATGAAAACTGGATATGGACAATGGATAACTGCCCAACGCTTACCGTAAATATTTATAAGTTGGGTATTAAAATTGCCGAAAGTCGATTAGAAGCCGCAACAACGCCTGCCGATAAAGCAGCTGCTGTAAAACTTGTTGAAAGAGTTTATACCCAAAGATTGGAACATTTCCCTCAAGACTTAGCACGAGTTTACAGTGATTTTGCAACTTTTAAAGATGCGCAGGGAGCATCTGAAGATGAAGTTTTTGTTTTATTGGAAAAATCTTTTAAAGCCGATCCTACTGATATTTCTCCAAGCAATATTTACAGATATTTTGATATCATATTGAATAAATATACAGACACAAACCCACAAATCGTATTTGATACTTATGATGAAGTTGGTGAAGGTATTGAATTGAAAAGAGATGATTATTCAAAACAATTGGACCTTATCGAGGCAAAAGATTCAACCACTTTAAGTGATCGAGATAAAAATAATAAAATCGCTTATGAACAACAATTAAGCAATTTAGAGCTTGTTGAAACTTCGCTGGATTCAAAATTGGCTGCAATTTCAACTTGTGAGAACTTGATCCCTTTAAATAAAAAGTATTTTGACGAGCATAAAACAGATGGTGTTTGGTTAAAAAGAGCAGTATCTAGAATGTACAACAAAGAATGTACAGATGATCCTTTTTATGACATATTGGTTGAAGCTTATGTTAAAGCAGATCCTTCACCGCAAGCTTCTGTATTTTATGCAGGTATCTTAATGAAAAATGGAGAAGTTAACAAAGCAATGGAGTATTTCAAAAAAGCGATTGATCAGGAAACTGATTCTTACAACAGAGCTAAATATGCATTACGTGTTGCTGAAATATTAAGAAAAAAAGGAAGATTGGAAGAAGCAAGAAGCTATGCATACAAAGCATTGGAATACCAACCAACAATGGGTAAAGCTTATTTATTGATTGGAAGTATGTATGCATCAAGTGCAAACTCTTGCGGAAATGATGTGGTATCTAAAAGAATGGTCTACGTGGCCGCTTTAAATAAAGCATTAAAAGCAAAAGCTGTTGACCCAAGTATTAGTTCATTGGCGAATAGATTTATTGCAAGCTATTCTGACAACGTGCCAACTAAAAAAGATTTATTTGTGGCTGGTGTCGCATCTGGATCCAGACATAAAATTGGCTGTTGGATTAACGAAACAGTAATAGTTCCGTAAATTAGATTTAAGATATTAAAATTGATATATTTGTTGAATGACAAAATCAGTTGTTAAT
>DATIRG010000085.1:0-5267 GCA_035470005.1 Lutibacter sp.
AATATTTTTTTTATCATTTATTTTTTGGATTGAGGAATGATTGCATTGAAAATTTGTTTCACAATTGTTATCAAAAATGAAACCAAAAACAATTAAGATTTGCTTTTTTAATTGGTGACTGCTAAAAAACGCTTGTGCCAGCTTTTATCGGCTGTAACTTCCCAATGTTGCTTAAAATCGCCTTTATTTGTAATCATATTGTTAAACACCACTGTGTTTGAAGTTATTTTTTGTTGCTTGGCATAATTTTGAAAATCGGACATACTTACCACGTTGATGTTGTGGTTGTCTTTGAAAGAAATATTTAATTTATTGGTTAAATCAACGGAAAATTTTTGTTCAAATTGCTTGATCAGATTCACTGAAGCATCAATGGAACAGCCCGAAACTTCATTAAAATTTTCATCGACCGCAATCACGATAAATTGATTGTATTTTATTTGGTATGAGGCTTTTAAATCGTCTCCATGACGTTTCCAAGCACCAATAAAATTTTCTAAATTATGGCTAATTTCTGCAACTTCATTTTCTGAGAATTCTCTGTTGGATTGGTAAATCCAAATTTTAGAGGTATCTTCCAAACTGTCAAAATTTACTAACATATTATATTTTTTGATTGAATTTATTTTTTAAATCTTCAAGGGTAACCGCTTCCTTTTTTGGGTAAACACGGTCTCTTATTTCTCCCAATACTTTTTTGGTGTACAAAGGAAAATCGGCATTTTGAATCCACGAATAATAACCTTTATCATCTTTTAATACTTTCTCAACTTTATAGCCTTTATATTTTCCGAAGGTAAAAATTTCTTCATTTTCTTCATTAAACAATATAAATCCGGCCAAATCCGCTCTTTTTACGTGGGTGGAATAATCATTTAAAAACTGAACGTCATTTTCTAAATCATCGTATTTTTCTAACTGGGCCAATAAAATTTCATAAGTTGCATTGGTATCCGCCTCAGCAGAATGTGCATTGTCCAAATTTTGACCGCAATAAAATTGATAGCCGGCACTTAATGTACGTTCTTCTTTTTTATGAAATATTACCTGAACATCAATAGAAACCCTGTTATTCATGCTAAAATCAACATTGGCGCGCAACATTTCTTCTGCCAACAACGGAATGTCAAATCGGTTTGAATTGAATCCTGCCAAATCACATCCTTCAATCATTTCACTCACTTTTGATGCCAATTCATTAAAAGTTGGTTCTGTAACCACTTTTTCATTCGTAATGCCATGAATATCGGAAGCTTCTTTTGGGATTTCCATTTCCGGATTCACCAGCCAGGTTTTACTTTCTTTATTTCCGTTTGGAAATACTTTTAAAATAGAGATTTCTACAATTCTGTCTTTAGCAATATTAATACCTGTTGTTTCCAGGTCAAAAAATATGATTGGTTTTTTTAATTTTAATTCCATAGTTTTTTTTGGTTAGTTGATTGGTAAAGATACTATTTGTATGGCAATTTTTAGAAATTCTAAAAATAGTTTTCTAAACTTTTTAACAAAAGAGCAATATTCTGATGGGCTTATTCACTTGCCAGTTGCGCTTTATAATTTTCGATTTCCAATCTATATTTTTCTGGCAATTCCGGCTCCTTAAAATTATATTCTTTCAACGTTTCCACAATTATATTTGCCACTAAAAAACGGGCAGATGGCTTGTCATCGGCAGGAATTATAAACCAAGGCGCATGTAATGTTGAAGTTTTATTTAGCAAATCCTGATAACAGGACTTATATTGACTCCAAAGATTGCGTTCCTTTAAATCACCCGGAGAAAATTTCCAATTCTTTTCTTTAAAACGCAACCTTCTCAACAATCGGTTCTTTTGTTCCAATTTTGAAATATTGAGAAAGAATTTTAAAATGATTGTTCCGTTAGCAACTAAATTTTCTTCAAATTCGTTGATTTCTTCCATTCTTTTATGGTAAAATTCATCGGATAAATCATCCAAACTTTTTACCGCCGGAATATTTTCAGCAAAAATATATTCGGGATGAACCCTCGTAACCAAAACATTTTCATAATGCGTACGGTTAAAAACGCCAATCTTTCCGCGTTCGGGTAAGGCAATATAATGACGCCACAAATAATCATGCTTTAATTCCAATTCCGTTGGCACTTTAAAACTATGAACCACCACACCTCTTGGATTAACATCTTTAAAAATTTCTTTTATCAAACTGTCTTTCCCTGAAGTATCCATTCCTTGGAGGCAAATTAAAACGGCGTGCTTACTTTCAGCATACATCGTCTCTTGCAACTTACTTAGTTCTTTTCTGGCTTTTTTAAGTTTTTTTTTCGCGTCTTCAACAACTTCCATAGCACTCATTTCGCTTAAATTTACGGTGCCGATAACTTGATGGTTCTTCATTTTTAAAAATATTTTTGATAAATATATAAAATTAAAGGCATAAAAAAATCCCAAAATTTTTGGGATTTTTTTGCTTTAGTCAGTAGTTATAATTTCTAAGTGTCTATGGAACCTAAAACACGTTTCATAAAAGTGTTCAGAGCTTCCTTTTGAGGCATTCCTTCTTTTACCATTTTATGAACTTCAAGCGCTCCGTAAAGGTTTGAAATAATTTCGCCAATAACATCTAATTCTTCGTCTTTTAAAGAAGAAACTTCCGTTAAAGCTTCTAAAGTTTCAATGGTTTCAATCACGTAATCTTGATCGTTTTCTTCGATAAAATTCGTTAAATGCTTAATTATTGGTAACTTCATTTACTAAATCGTTTAAAAGTTCGAATTTATTGGTTTGAACCTGATTCACAAAAACACCATCTTTATAGGTTGCAAATGTAGGCAGATTGTCAACTTTTGCCATTTTTCGCGATTCCGGAAACTTTTCCGAATCCACAATTACAAAAGCTACACTATCATTTTCTGATGCCAATTTTTTAAATTTAGGCTTCATAATCCGACAGTTTCCGCACCAAGTTGCAGAAAATTGAACGACAACCGTTTTGTTCTCACTTACTATTTGAGGTAAATTGTCTTCTGTTATTTCTTGAAACATCCTAATTATTTTTTAGTGAGAAGCCAAATAACTTGCAACACCTTTTCTGTCGGCGTCCATAGCATCTTTTCCTTCTTCCCAGTTGGCCGGACAAACTTCTCCTTTTTCCTGAACGTGCGTAAAAGCATCAATCAATCGTAAAAATTCTTTTACGTTTCTTCCCAATGGCATATGGTTTACACCTTCATGAAAAACCGTTCCTTCTTCATCTATTAAATAAGTTGCTCTGTAAGTCACATTATCGCCTTCCACTTGAAATGCGCCAGTTTCTTCATCATAAGATTCATTGGTAACATCCAAAATGCCCAATCTGTTTGCCAAATTTCTATTACTGTCGGCCAAAATTGGGTAGGTAACGCCTTCAATTCCGCCATTGTCTTTAGCCGTATTTAACCATGCAAAATGTACTTCTGGTGTATCGCATGATGCACCGATAACCACCGTATTTCTTTTTTCAAATTCAGGTAAAGCTGCTTGAAAAGCGTGTAATTCTGTTGGACAAACGAAGGTGAAATCTTTTGGATACCAAAATAAAATCACTTTTTTATTATTTTTTACTGCTTCTTCCAATACATTAATTTTAAAAGTATCGCCCATTTCATTCATTGCGTCTACATTTAAATTCGGAAATTTTTTACCAACCAGTGTTGCCATAATTTATTTATTCTTTTATTGTTATTAATTCAAATTTTTTGCAAATGTAACCATTATTATAAGTTGGTAAAAAAATAATCCCATCCTAATTTCTGATAAATGCATCAATTTTATTGATGACAATAAATTTCAAATTTGTATTTATTATATTATGAATTGTTTAGAATTTGAATATCTTTAAACAAACCAAACAATGATGAAAAAAATTACGACGTTTTTATTATTTTTATTACTGATAACTAATCTTCAGGCGCAAGTTGACCCAACTATTTTTGACAAATTTGAGTCGAAGTTTTTAACGATTGACGGATACAAAATTAATGTTGAAGTAAAAGGAAGCGGTGATCCAATTTTCTTTATTCCGGGCGGACCCGGAAATTCCCACGATTATATGCAAGGTGCTTTTGGCCAATATTACAAAACCAATACGGTTGTGTTTTTTGATTTTTTGGGCAGGGGAAAATCGGATGACGCAAAAAACAAAAGTGAATATTCTGTTGAAAATGATACGGATTTAATTGAAAAAATAAGAAAACAATTGGGCTTTGAAAAAATATCGCTGGTTGGCCATTCCTATGGAAGTGTTCCTGCCCAAAATTATGCAATCAAATATCCAAACCACACAAACAAAATGGTAATTATTGCCGGTTTTCACAGCGGACTTATGTGGCAAGCCAATTGCGACAGTTACAACCATTATGCGAAAACCCATTTTCCGGAGTTATGGAAAAAAGTTGATTCCTTAAGAGCTTTGGGTTATGTATCTTCCGACAAAGAATTTATGAAGGTTTATGGAAGTTTTCCTACAAAATATATTTATTATCACAATACAAGCATCAAAGGAAATGTTCCGAAATACGATTTCAGAAACTGGAATGATGATGTTTATGCGCAAATTATTGGACGCGATGGCGATTTTGAAGTGAGCGGAAGTATGATTGATACCGATTTCAGACGCGATTTAAAAAATGTAAAAGCCCCAACTTTAATAACTGCTGGAAGGTATGATGGCGTTTCAACGCCAGAGTTTAACCTGCAGTATAAAGTATTTATGCCTCAAGCAAAATTTGTGATATTCGAAGAAAGCGGCCACAATCCTTATTTGGAAGAACCTGAAAAATTTTATAAATTATTTGAGGAATTTATGGAAATAAAATAGAATAATAACAGCTACAAAATTTAAAACCCTCAAACTGAATTTATCAGTTTGAGGGTTTTTTTATGTTTATAAATTCTTACTTGCTTGCAAAAAGCTTCACATCATTTTCTGAAACTTCTTTTTCTCCCAATATTATTAATCGCTCAACAACATTTCTTAATTCTCTTATATTTCCGGTCCAATCGTATTCCTGCAACAATTTTACAGCCTTATCAGAAAATTTCTTAACGGCCGTTCCTTGTTCTTCCGCAATTTGCTCGGAAAAAAACTTGATCAAAAGCGGAATATCTTCCCTTCTGTCGTTTAAAGAAGGAACATTTATTAAAATTACCGCCAAACGATGGTATAAATCTTCCCTGAATCTGCCTTCTGCTATTTCCTTTTGTAAATCTTTATTCGTGGCAGCAATCACGCGTACATCAACT
>DATIRG010000086.1:0-1847 GCA_035470005.1 Lutibacter sp.
AAACATCGGGCGGAAAATATATTGCGCCTCAAAAATTGGAATTGGCACTAATTAGTGATGCTTTCATTGAACAAATAGCGGTAATTGGAGACCAGCAAAAATATGTAACGGCACTGGCAGTACCCAGTTTTGAAAATTTGAAACAATATGCCATTCAACATAAAATTGATTTTAAGGATATTGAAGAATTGATCAACCACAATCAAATTAAAGAGATGTTTGAAAAGCGATTTGAAGCCTTACAAAAAGAGTTTTCAGTATATGAAAAAATTAAAAAATTCACTTTATTGTCAAAAGAATTCAGCATTGAAGCCGGTGAAATTACTGCCACTTTAAAGTTGAAGCGAAAAGTAATTCAGCAAAAATATAAGGAACTTATCGATAAAATGTATAAAGAGTAAATCGCTGGATGCTTCAAAAAAATAAGGTACAAACAAAAAACTTTGTAACTTTGGTGTTATGAGGTGAAAGCTCAAAGCTGAAAGTTCAAAGCTGAAAGTTCAAAGCAAAAAAATCTAATAATCCAAAAAACTAAAAAATTGGAATCGAAATTATATTTAGTGCCAACGCCCATCGGAAATCTGGAAGACATTACTTTAAGAGCCATCAGGGTTTTAAAAGAAGTCGATTTAATTTTGGCCGAAGATACGCGCACCAGCGGAAAACTGTTAAAGCATTTTGAAATTTCCACCCATATGCACAGCCACCATATGCACAACGAGCATAAAACTGTGGCCAATATTGTGCAACGCATTAAAAACGGGGAATCTGTTGCGTTGATTTCCGATGCCGGAACGCCCGCCATTTCCGATCCCGGTTTTCTGCTCACACGCGCCTGTTTGGAAAACGGCGTTGAAATTGAATGTTTGCCCGGCGCCACAGCTTTTGTGCCTGCCTTGGTGAATAGCGGATTGCCAAACGACAAATTTGTTTTTGAAGGATTTTTGCCCGTTAAAAAAGGCCGTCAAACACGCCTGACTTTCCTGGCCGAGGAAACGCGAACCATCATTTTTTACGAATCGCCCCATAAATTACTAAAAACACTTACCAGTTTTGCTGAATTTTTTGGAGCCGACCGGCCAATTTCCATTTCACGGGAACTCACTAAACTGTATGAAGAAACCTTAAGAGGAACTGTTGCCGAAATGATAGAACACTTTACCAACAAACCGCCAAAAGGTGAATTTGTGGTGGTTGTTGGCGGCAAAAAATAGCCAATTGTTAACAGCAAACTTCTTTAAAATTTTGTTTCAAAAAAAACATAAAGCATAAAAAATCATAGTATTTTGTTTTTTGTATTGTTAAATTATTTAATTTTAATTTCTAATTAACTAAAAATCAACATTATGAAAAGTATCTATGCAATTTTATTTATGTCAATCCTCTTTGTGGGATGTCAGCCGAAACCCGACAATTCAGCAAACGAGGCTTTCGAAAAAAATTCAAAAACAATCTTAGCGAATTTGGAGGGATGGCAAAACGAAAACCTTGACTATTCTATGTATTCCAAAGATTTCGCCTTGTTAGAAACTGGCTTTGGAGCGCCTAAAGACTCTTTAAATTTGGATGAGATAATGGCAAGCGACAAGCAAATGTGGGCAACCTTTGATTTTAAATTGCTTAGTTCGCCTCAAGTTTTATTGCCAGGGGTTAATGCGGACACTAAATTGGCAGATGGCTCTGTTCGTTTTTACAGCACTTGGGAAGTTACGCTTCCAGCAACCGATTCCACGGCAGCCAAATCGGGCGTAGTAAAATTATATGAGTCTTACGATTTTGATGCAGAAGGAAAAATACGCTACCAACAAGTTTATGGCGACTTTGGCGGATTAATGAATTATTTATTC
>DATIRG010000087.1:0-1930 GCA_035470005.1 Lutibacter sp.
TCGTAAATCCTGAAGTGGTGAGTTACCGGATGATGACTCGGTTAACTTCTAGCGAAAGAGAAATATCGGAACCAGCTGGTGAAATTTTTCTGAAAAATTTATGGAATGCTGAAACAATGTTTTTTTACTCAAATGGCGGAACCTGGGTTCATTCGATTCCCAATCGACCTGCGTTGGATATGGTCAGTGCAGGTTTGTATTTATTGGGCAGTATTATTGTATTCATTCAATATTTGAAGCATCGCCATTGGGAAGATATATTTCTACTTCTTGCAGTCCCTATGTTGATGATGCCATCCATTTTATCTTTGGCATTTCCTGAGGAGAATCCGAGTTTAAACCGAACGAGCGGGGCTATCATTCCCGTTTTTATTCTTGTAGCCATAGGTTTTGAACGCGTTTTCTATAGCGTTTGGCGTGTAGCCAAGAGAAATCGGTATAAATTTGTTATTTCACTTGTTGGAGTAGCTTTGTTTTTGATTTCATCCGTGATTAATCATGATTTGGTTTTTAACCAATTTGACAAACAATTTATGACAGGAGCCTGGAATACTAGCCAAATGGGTGCGATCATACGAGGGTTTTCGGAATCAACAGGTAACGCTGATCGAGCCTATGTTGTACCTTCTCCTCATTGGGTGGATACAAGATTGGTTGGTATTAATGCTGGTCACCCCACAAAAGATTATGCGTTGTGGCCAGAACAATTTAATCAATTAAATATTGATGACGGTGAAAAGCTGGTTATTTTAAAACCGGATAATCAGGATGCCCTGTCATTGTTAAAGACGATGTTTCCAAATGGAATTCTTTATAACTATGATTCGGGGTTTGAAGGAAAGGATTTTTACATTTATCATATTCCTCCATTAGTGATTCAAGAAGAAAACACCATTGCTCCATAGGTAAATTAATGAGTAAATTTGATCACACGAAAAACAAAAAAATCACTACTATCCTGGTAACAATACTTTTTTTAATTGTTCTTGCTGGTAGTGTATTCTTTCGAATTAGAGGTATTTTTTGGGGCGAATACATGTTTTTGCACCCCGATGAGCGCTTCTTAATCTGGGTTGGAGCGAGTTTAGATTCAGTTGATTCCATTGGAAGCTATTTCAACACCCACATTTCCTCCTTAAATCCACACAATCGTGGACATGGTTTCTTTGTGTATGGGGATTTTCCGGTAATTCTCACGCGCTATATCACTGAAGGTTTATTTGAGTTTGTCGGCTGGAATGAAATTACACAGGTTGGCAGGGTTTTGTCCAGTCTCTTCGATTTGGGGAGTGTTATTTTATTATTTTTTATTGGAAAGAAGTTGTTCAATCAATGGGTTGGGTTATTGGCGGCTGCATTTGCAGGCATGGCAGTACTTCAAATTCAACAATCACATTTTTTTACAGTAGATACGTTTGCCACTTTTTTTACAACGCTGGCTGTTTACATAGCTGTCATCATATCTCAACATGACTTTTTACGTGAAAAAAATCCAGTAAAAGAGGATGAATCCGAGGAAGCTGAAATTTCCGAAAAAAAGAATAATTGGCTTCCCAGTCAGAAAACATTCATATTTTCGATAATTTTTGGTATTGTTGTTGGTCTGGCTGCAGCATCAAAAATTAATACGGTTACCATTGCGTTATTACTTCCACTTTCTTTCTTAATCCTTTGGGAAAAAATTCCTATGGAGGATTCTGGTAAAAAAGGCGAGCTCATTCTCAGAGATCTGGTAATCGGCGGATTTTTTGCTTTATTATCATTTCGAATATTTCAACCATACGCCTTTGATGGCCCAGGATTTTTCGGTATTCAGCTCAATTCATTGTGGTTGGATAACCTGCGTGAGGTGAGTGCCCAATCCAGCGGAAAAGTCGATTTTCCACCTGCCTTGCAATGGGCACGTAGAAATTTCTTTTTTTCAGGAAAA
>DATIRG010000088.1:0-8586 GCA_035470005.1 Lutibacter sp.
AGAAGTTAGCGGCGTAAGAATAACTATAGAAAAAGTGATGTTTGAAGACATTGATACCATAACGCTGTATCTGAATGAAAATAATCAGAAGAGTTTTTATGATTATATTCTTGATTTAAAACCAAAGCGCGTGCTATTTAATCCCGGGACAGAGAATGAGGAATTGCAAAATTTACTTTCAAAAAATAAGATTGCTTTTGAAGAAGCGTGTACGTTGGTGTTGCTGAGTATCGGCAAGTATTAAAATCAGTATTTGCAATTTTTTTACAAATAGGCTTTGTAAAAAATAGCACAAAAAATAAACCTCTTTAATGTCAAATTAAAGAGGTTTATTATATTTTTTAAAGATTTCTGAAGCCGTTGTAATGCGATTACTTTTCAATCATAATGTATTACAAGCAGCGACAGAAATTTTTTTATTCAATTATAGCGATTCTAAAAAGTCATTCAATTCCTCTTTGGTTTTTCCAAGTTTTACTTGAAGTTTTCCCAGCATTTCTTCTCTTTGACCTTCTTCATACATAAGATCATTGTCAGTTAAATCGGCATATTTTTTTTTCAATTTTGCTTTCTGGATATTCCAGTTTCCTTTTGCTTCTGTTGAGTTCATGATATTATAATTTATCTGTGAATGAATTTTCACACATCAAAGATATTCCCATTTCTTGCGTCAGGTGTTACACAATTCCATCGATAATTTACATCTTTCACACGTTTTAATGTAAATTAATATAAGTGTACAATCCGTAGAGTATCAGTAAAACAGTGACAATAATTAAATTGAGCATATAGACCACACTGCTTTTGAAAGCGGATACTAAATGAGATTCTCCATAAAATCGACGATGCGCCGGAAAAAAATAAATCACCATCCATAGAAGTCCTGCCGATTTAATAATCAGGTTTATCCATCCTAAGATTGGCGAAGCTGACAAAGCGAAAAGTTTATCAATGAAAAAAAGCAACAAGATCATCAGCAACAAAAACGAAAAAAGATGCAGTGTAAAAATGCCGTGATCATAAAAATACCATCTTTTTTTATCGTGAAAAAGCCATAAAAAAAAGGCGAAAACCGGCATATAAATAAACAATACTTTGGGGAGGTTAAGAATAAAGGATTTGCCGAATTTATCCACAATTTCTTTGTTTGTGTTTTCTTCTTTAACGGCAAGCCATTTTTTTAGAAACCAGTATTCTGTTTTGCCTAATTTTTCTTTTTCTGCACTGTTTTTTTGGATCCAATCCAATTGTTCGGTGTCAGTATAACCAAAATCTGTGATTTTATTTGGATCAATGTTTTTAGTTTCCTTCAATATTTTTTTTAGTGTATCATTTTCTTTCTGCGAGATAAGGCCAATTACAGTAAGCCCGTCAACACCTTTTTCGTCAATCTTTAAAGAATCTAAAGCAGGAACCACATTTTCAACCTTGCTTTTTGCACTTGTCATGATTTTGACATTTTCAGCAGGAAAAAGCGAAATAAGTAAAAAAGTGACAAAACTTGTAAAAATATATAACTGAAATGGCGGCAGAAATGACAAACGCTTGCCTGAAGTATAAGCTTTAGTTACCGATGCAGGTTTAAACAGTAAGTAAATAATTGTTTTCCAAAACTTGTTGTCATAATGGGTCAAATCCTGAAAGAAATGCGTAAACAAATGATAAAATGTAATGCGTGTTACCGTATTTTCTTGTCCGCAATGCGGACAAAAGCGATGTGCTACTTCTTGGTTGCAGTTTAAACAATTGGTCTCCGATCTTAAAGGCTCTTTTGACATCCAGGTTATTTTTCGACTTATTCAAATAAGATTTAAACCATAGAATTCGTGTGATTTAAGATTTAAATGGGCCTAATTTTCTAATGCAAATTTAATTACCGCGGCATTAAACTTATCAGTTTCCTCTAAAAACAAACTATGGCCGCTTTTTTCGAATGGAATGAGTCGTGAATTTGAGATTCCTTCTTTCATTTGTTCTGCCAAATCAAAAGAACATATTTTGTCTTTTTTGCCGTGTAAAATTAAGGTTGGAATTGCTATTTTTTTCAAATCAGGTCTCAAATCGGTGTCACGCAAAGCAACCAAACATTCGGCTGTTGCGTAAGAAGAGGCACTTATCCCAATACCATTCAGCCAATTGCCGATTCCTTCATTCAATGAGTTTTCTGTTGTTGAAAATATTTTAGCGAAATCTGCAAGCAATTTTGGACGGTCCTTATAATTCAAGGCAATTAAATCATCAACGGCACTTTTTGGCAAATTATACTTAAAATCATCACGTTGCGTCCATAAGGGCGCTGCCGCTCCGGCCAAAACCAATTTTGAAACGTGTGCGCCATTATACTTAGCAACAAAACGAATTGCAATAGCGCCACCCATAGAAAAACCTGCCAAAACTGCATTTTCAATGTCCAGTTTGCTTAAAACCATTTTAATGTCGGCTGCGTGTACATCATAGTTATAGTCACCGTAAGGCTTGTCTGATTTGCCAAAACCTCTTAAGGTAATGCCAATTACCCGAAAATTATTATTTATTAAATCGTTGTATTGGTATTCGTACATTTCATCGCTTAAAGGCCATCCGTGGATTAACACAATTGATTTGCCTTCGCCCGCATCCGTAATATGTAACTTTACATTGTCTGCAACTTCAATATATTCGGCCCGAGCACCGTTTGATATAATATTTTTACTATTTTTTTCCATTTTATTGCTTTTTAATTTTTTTGAAATTAATACAGGCCGAATAAACACAACCGTTGATTTTGCGATTTAAGAATGTTCTAATTTGTATTTAATCAAAAGAGAATTCAACGATTCGCCGTAGGTTTTTAAATTGTTCAGCGTAATTTCCGGACTCATTTCCGAAGGGATTGTCTCAGGCATTTCATTCAAAAATTCCAACAATTCAGGATATTGATTCTTAATGATTGTTGTAATTTTAAAAATTCTTGAATTCAGATAATTTTCAAGGTGTTCATAAACCAGGTTTATATTTTCTTTTTGCACTTGGCATTCCGTTCTGATTTCGCTCGGTATCAGATTGTCAATTGACATATTTATTGATTTATTTTCCATTTTTCAATTTCTAAATTCATTTGTTATTAATGCCGTTGATGATTTGTAAGTTCCTCGTTTCCGATTATATTTTTATCTGAATTGAATTACCTTATGTTTATTTTTTCAGGTCAATTTTATTTGCTTATTCTTTAATAACTCGTTGGGTGCCATTGGTTTTTAATCATAGCGACCAACGAGTTCCTTAATTTTTATTTAGTATCGAAATATTGCTGCAAGTCCTGTTTCAGAAGGCATTTTGTCAGCTGGCAACACCATAACGTTGCCTCCCATTTTAATTACCAATTCACCAAGATCATCAAGCAAGTCATCTACTTTTGGATTGGTTAAATCTCTGTTTTGAATATTTCCGGTAACTTGGTTAGTTAATTTATTTGCCATCATTCGATCGGCTTCAATAATAAGTGTTTCAATCTTTCCTTCAACAGCTGCAACACCAATTTCCTTCATATCATCACTGCCTTTTCCGTTTGCTTTTTCCTGGGCAAACTTTTCAACTACACTGTCAAGTTTTCCTAAATATTCAGGTTCCATAATACTCCAGGCCATTTCCGCCAACTTTTCAATTGCAACAGATTCGGGATTGATATCAATTCCATCAGCAAGCAACAATGGATTTTTATTTACTTTTTGAAAGGTATTTTGGTGATTTGGCAGCGCAGCCAAAATAAGCGGCAAGCCAGTTGGTTTTGAATAATTTTCATAAATTGACTTTGAAACCTCACGGAAATAACGTTCTGTCTCATTGTCTTCTTCATCTCTTTTGCCTCCGAAACTATTATGAATAATTGCGCTGTCTACTGTTGAAGGTTTTTCCGTAAAATCCTCTCCAGGCTCTTGGGTTATGGTTTCCGAAACATCTGAATGAAGATCTATCTTTACCAATGAATGACGGTTACCTGCAAAAAGCTGAATGTCTTTAAGTCCTATTCCTAAAACGTGGTATCGTTCAGTGGATTGTAAATATTGTCTAAGCGGTTTTGTATGAAAACTGTCGGCAACCATAGCCAATTCCTTAACAGATTCTTGCAGTTTTATAACTTTAAAAAATCCTTTAGCGCTAAATATTGCCAATCCTTCGATAGTTTGATTCCAAATATTTTCGTCATCAATAATTGCTTCAAAAGGCTCAAGATTTTGTTTAACTTCACTGGAAGCATATTTTTGAACCAATGACGCTTCCAATTCTTTAAGCAGATTTTTAAAGCGGATGACATCCTGAAGATTTTCGGGATGACTTCTGTGAGTTGGCATATATAGAGAAATACAAGGCGCATCGTTGATACTAAGCAACTCTTGAACTATTTCTTTTGTAAGTAATTCCATAATATTGTGCTTTTATTAAGTATAATTTTGTTGTTAAATTTTTGCAATAAATTTTTCAAGCTGGCTATTGAACTCGTTTTCATTTTCCATATTGCTTAAATGGCCTGCATGGGGAATTAATTCAAGTAAAGAATCTTTAATTTTTTCTTGCATGGCAATTGCTGCTTCGGGTGGTGTAATTGTATCTTCTTCTCCAACCAAAATTAGTACGGGTACATTTATTTTTGCCAGTTTGCTGCAAGTTTCCTTACGATTTGCCAATGCGTGTAAACTTTTGCTGAGTGATGGAATTGTTGTTGTCACAATCATTTCCTTCACCGCTGCAATTTCTTCTAAATTTGATTTAAAAGATTCAGCCGCAAACAAGTTAGGAAGTAAATCTTCAGCGAGTTTCTCTACACCGTTTTCCTGGATACTTATTATGGTATTCATTCGTTTTTCTTTTGCTTCCGGGGAATCGGCCGTGCAATTTGTGTCGCTTAAAATAAGCGCAGTAAAACGTCCGGGATGGTTTTTAATCGCATTTAAAGCGATGTATCCTCCCATAGACAACCCGCACAACATGGTTTTTTCAATTTTTAAAGCATCCATAAAACATAGTAAATCAATTACAAAAAGATCAATGGAAAAATCAATAGTTCCAACTTCAGTAGCTCCATGTCCGCGAATATCATAGGCAATTACACGGTAATCATCCTTTAAAGCATTCAACTGTTTGTCCCACATAGATTTATTTAAGGGGAAACCGTGAATGAAAATGATGATTGGC
This sequence comes from Lutibacter sp., assembly GCA_035470005.1. Lineage (GTDB taxonomy): Bacteria > Bacteroidota > Bacteroidia > Flavobacteriales > Flavobacteriaceae > Lutibacter. The sequence goes on from DATIRG010000088.1 coordinate 5,173, forward strand.
GCTCCTTCTGGCCCTTCGTCGTTATAACTTATGATGTTGTTATTAACTGATAATTCGATGTTACTTCCTTTGTGTCTCATGATGCTGTTTTAATAATACTTCTTATTGTTTGTAATCCGAAAGCCGAAGTCGGGAGCTCGCAGTTATATTCACCCATAAAACTCCGTCTATCATCATCTGTCTCCCGTCTTTCGCTTTCGTTTATATAATTCTGTTTATTTCTATATTCAATTGGTGTTCATCAAAGCTGGAAATAAAATAAATAATGAATTAGCCTACTGCCGGACTTGCCGTTTGATTCATCAAGTAATTTTCAATTCCCATTTGGCCCATTTGAGCATGTTGTATTTCGGCCCAATCTGCGTGACCTTCTTCCATACCAAGTATTTTTGAAAGTAAATCGGAAGTGATTTGATCGCCAACCTCACGTGCCAGTTTTATGGCATCATTATAAGCCTTAATTGCATTTACTTCATCGTCACTGTCGTTATTAATTATTTCTGGAACTGTTTTTCCAATTTTTATGGCATTCAATTTGGACACTGTTGGTGCGCCATCTAAAAAAATAATTCTTTCAATAAGCCATTCGGCATGATGCATTTCATCCATAGCTTGTAAGCGGATAGCGTTGTGAAGTTTTGCGTAACCCCAGCTTGCACACATTTCAGAATGAACCATGTACTGGTTTATTGCTGTTAATTCGTCGGCCAATAGTGAATTTAATACTGTAATTAATTTTGCATTTCCTTTCATATTTCTCTATTTTAATTAATTTGAATTTTAAATTTTTGATTGTGTAAAGTTCGTCACTATAAAAGGCAGGGAGTTACATAACTCTTAAAAAAAGTTACATCATTCACACGTTGAAGCCTTATAAGAAATTGAATGGTTTTCACCAAACGATGAATTATTGGCTATTTAAAAAAAGCCAAGGAATTTTAGCATAAAGTTTTAATGCTCAGGTTATTTTAATTGGTCTGCATAGTAAAAATTTGCAGGTAATCCGCCCGTATGCCAAAATAAAATGTTTGCATTTGACGGTATTATGTTTTCATTTAGATAGTCCAGCATGGCATAAAATGCGCGTCCTGTATAAACCGGATCCAAAATAATTCCTTCATTTTGCGCCAATTCTTTAAGGGCTACTTTTTCATTTTTGGTAATTACGCCATAACCTGCTTCGTTGTAATTGTTATTGATTTTCACCTCGGCAAGCGAATATTCTTTATTGATATTCAACAACAATTTTCCTTCATTTACCAATTGAAGAACTATCTCTTCGAGGCTCAAGCCTTGCGTTTCGTTTTTGTCAATTCCGATGGGAATCAATTTCATATCTAAATGGTAAAAATCATTTCCCAACGTCAATCCGGCTTGCGTGCCTCCCGAACTGGAAGCGAAAAACAGATAATCAATCTTAAGATTTTGGTCTATAAGTTGTGCTTTTAATTCTTTCATGGCATTCACAAACCCAAGCGCTCCAGTAATATTTGAACCGCCATAAGGAATTACAAAGGGTTTTTTCCCTTCCAATTCCAATTGTTGTTTTAGAGTTTCTATGTCTTCACCTTTCCTTTTTTCTCCCGTAAAATGAATTTGTGCGCCCATTAAATCGGACAACAGCAAATTGCCGTTATATTTTTCGGGGGCAGTTCCGCCCAACAGCAAATGACATTCCAGTTTGGCAATGGCACAAGCGGCCGCAGTTTGCCTGCAATGGTTGGATTGTTGTGCGCCGGCCGTAATGATGGTGTCGCATCCATTATTTAGCGCTTCCCGGATTAAATATTCAAGTTTTCTGGTTTTATTTCCGCCTGAAGCAAGTCCGGTTTGGTCATCTCGTTTTATAAAAATATGAAAAGGCGCGTATTTTTGCGAAAGATTTTTTAGTTGATGCAGGGGCGTAGGGAAAAATCCCAAATCAAATTTATGGTCGAGAATCATTTTTTATTTCTTTTAAAAGATTGATTTGAGGTATTTGTGGAATCGTCATTGGAGTTTTTCAAAATTTAAAACCCTTTACATCAATATTAATATTTTTCAATTTTTCTTTCAATTCTTCATATTCTTTTTCAGTAATAACATTGCGTTCTTTCAGAAAATTTAAATTTTCTATTTGTTTTTCAACAGGTAAATCGATATCGATAACTGCATACTTTTCTTTCAGATAAGCGAAGGTTTTTGATTTAAGTGTTTCCAGGAATTCCGACATAACTTCCTTATTCGGATTTTTATCATAAAAATCTATTAAATACCCGCTTAATGTGGTGATGTACAACATGTATTTTCTGCTGAAAATTGTGAGCAATAAAAAAATTGCAAAAAGCAATCCGGAAAAGAACACCACAACCATATAAACGGCAAAGGGAATTTTAAAAATATCCCATAAAGCCAAGCTCAAAATTAATCCTGAAGCTATTGTAATCCATAGAAAAAGCCTGCTGGTTTTGGTTTCCCTTGTAATGGCATCAGGGAGAATGTCGTCAAAAGGAATAAAAATTTCTTTGGCGTTTAAAAAATTTCCCGAATAAAAAGTGATCCCGTCGATTTCAAATTCAACTCTTTTTGAATTAAAGAATCTTTTTTGCTTAAATTCTTCCATTTTATGTTGTTTTGGTTGCTTATTTTTCTTCTAAAAGTCAGTTTTCATAAATCTTTAACCTGTTTTTTATGGTGTTTAATTCATTTTCCAGTTCATCTATTTTTTGTAATAAATTAAAAGCGATATCAATTCCTTCAATATTAATTTCCAAATCCCGGTGCATTCGTATCATTTTTTCAATATCGTTTATTTTATCCTGATGGATATAATTTGATTCTTCAATACTGGTGATTTGTATCAGGCCAATTTCATTTAAACTTCTGAAGAATGACATCTCTATTTTATATAGTTCGCACAATTTTTGAAGCGGTATAAATTTTTCTTTGCTCATGGCGTTCTTAATTTAGCAAGTTCGGCAAACAACTGTTTTTCTTTTTCCGTAAGATTTTTGGGCATTTTTATTTGATAGGTGATGTATAAATCGCCAAAAGAACCTTCTTTTTTATAAACGGGAAATCCCTTCCCTTTCAACTTTACTTTTGTGCCATTTTGTGTTTCTGGCGCAATTTTTTGTTTTGCTTTTCCGTCAAAAGTATCCACGGTAATTTCTCCGCCTAAAATGGCTTTGTACAAATCCAAGTCGACTGTTGTGTGTAAATTGTCCCCATCCAATTTGAATTTGGTGTTATTTTCAATGGAAAATGTAATGTTCAAATCGCCTTTTGGACCGCCATTAATGCCTTCGCCGCCGTGCCCTTTAATTTTTATGACCTGTCCGTTCTTTACACCGGCAGGAATGGTTAGCCGAATATTTTTACCGTTAATTGTTAAAGTTCGTTTTTGGGTTTCGTAAACTTCGGTCAGGTTGAGGT
>DATIRG010000089.1:0-1756 GCA_035470005.1 Lutibacter sp.
GATCTTCTACTTACTCTGTGGGCTGGCGGCAACTCTCGCACAGTTGGCGTTTAGCCTCAAATCAGACGTGCCGAATCTGGGAGCATCAGGGGCGAGTGCGGTGGTGCTCTGCGCTTACATCTTGCTGTTCCCAAAGGGGAACGTCAGAGTATTGCTGGGCCAACAAGTGGTTCAGGTGCCCGCGCTGATAGTCATCGGGCTCTGGATCGTTCTGCAGTTTTTTAGCGGCGTCGGTTCCATTGCCGACACAACGCAGACGGGTGGCGTCGCTTACATGGCGCACATCGGCGGATTTCTGGCCGGATTTGCACTATCCTTTTTGTTTCGTGGAAGTCGCGGAGCGCAGGCGGCAGGCTGAAATTCAGGTTTAATTGCTTCCTATATTGCTTTGGCTCTTCTCATAAGCCTCCAACCTTCCCATCATGAACCTGTTTTCTTGTTCCAGAATAGCAATCTTTTTCACGTAAAATGGATCAAATAATTCTGCGGGTTTTCTCATTTTTACATTTAGTTCAGTAATCCGCATTTCATTTGCTTTGATTTTTAGTTCGAAATCACTCTTGTCGAATGTTTTCCACTCTTCCGCGGTTTGCTCTTGATGCGCTACTATATTTGTATTCTTCTGAGCTGCATTCAAATCTTGTTTGGCATCCTGCCCTTTAGCCTGAATTCCTACCACAATAGGTATCATTAAAGCGACTAGAAAAATCAGTATTTTCATTTTTTTGATATTACTCAGGTGAATGAATTTTCATAATATAAAGGTCGTCACCTCTAACCGGATAAGTGTTACATAACCTTTGAAAAAAATTACATCATTCCCACGTTTCCAACTATGAAGTATCGTAACAGAGTTCGTCAGTGAATGATTTTCTTCATTATGTGAATTATATAACTTTTTTTCAAAAAAGTGTAATACTATTCATGTTGAACATAATGAACTTTACAATAAACGATTAAGGTCAGGTATAAGATCAGATAATGTGAAAAAAAAGAATAAAAATTCCGGTACAGGTAATAAAACTAACATCATATTTAAAATGCATTGAAGATATTTGAATGAAAAATAGTCACTTGCATAGATTAAAAGGAATCCTGTTTATTATTACAAGTTCCATAATAATCATTACAGTAGTTGTGATTTTATTTATTTCACCAATTACAAAATACTTGGTAAAAAAGTATGATGTGGAATATACAGGAAGGCAAATTACAATTGGCCGGACTTTTGTAAATCCGTTTTCCGGGAACATTCATTTCAGCAACTTTAAAATTTATGAAGAAAAGAGTGATAGCATTTTCTTTTCAGCTGATGGTGTTGATGTAAATGTTGCCATATTAAAATTATTTTCCAAAACTTATGAGATAAGCAAATTAACATTAAACCATCCGCGAGGAATAATAATTCAAAACAAAACGGATTTCAATTTTAATGGTTTGGTTGATAAACTTTCTTCAAAAAGAAATTCTGATACGACCAAAGCACGTGTTCATTTCAATATTCTCAGTGTAAAAATTAATGAAGGGGAATTCTATTATCGTGAACAACTGGCTCCAATAAACTACTTTATTAAAAAAGTAAATTTTGAAAGTACAGGAAAGCGTTGGGATGCAGATACTATTGCAACACAGTTTTCTTTTTTACCGGGCACAGGCGGCGGTGATATGAAAGGTGATTTCACAATTAATTTAAAAAGCAAGAATTATCGTCTTGCTTTTGTAGCTCATAAATACGATTTAAATATTATAGAACAAT
>DATIRG010000090.1:0-2007 GCA_035470005.1 Lutibacter sp.
GTAACCATATTAGGGGCAAGGCCTCAATTTGTAAAAGCGGCGGTATTAAGCCGGATAATTGCCAAATATAAAGATGTTGAGGAGGTTATTGTACATACCTGACAGCATTACGATGCCAATATGAGCGACATATTTTTTGAAGAAATGGAAATTCCAAAACCAAAATACAATTTGGCGATTAACGGAATGAGCCACGGTGCTATGACCGGTCAAATGCTTATGGAAATTGAAGCTGTTTTAATGAAGGAGAATCCCGATTTGGTGGTTGTTTATGGAGATACAAATTCTACATTGGCTGGTACTTAGGCCGCAAAAAAATTGAATATTAAGGTTGTTCATGTGGAAGCCGGTTTGCGCTCATTTAACATGAAAATGCCCGAAGAAATCAATAGAATTGTAACCGACAGAATTTCCGATTTATTGCTTTGCCCAACAGATACGGCCATAGAAAATTTACAAAAAGAAGGATTCACAAATTTACCCGCAAAAATGGTGAAATGCGGCGACATTATGAAAGATGCCGTTGTATATTACAGTAAAATTTCTGAAGAGAAATCTTCCATAATTTCACGTTTAAAGTTAGTTCCTAACGAATTTGTATTGGCAACCATTCACCGTCAGGAAAACACTGATGATCTGGAAAAACTTCAAGAAATTTTTGAAGGTTTACAACTAATCAGTAATGAAAAACAAGTGGTTTTGCCTTTGCATCCAAGAACAAAAGCTATTTTAACACAACATCAGTTAAATTATGGCATTCAAATAATTGATCCGGTTGGGTATTTTGATATGTTGGAATTGCTGAAAAAATGTAATTTGGTGGTTACCGACAGCGGAGGCCTTCAAAAGGAAGCGTTTTTTAACAAAAAACACTGTATTATTGCCAGGGAAGAAACGGAATGGGTAGAATTGGTAGCCAACGGATTCGCAAAAATCGTGGGCAGTGACAAGGAGAAAATGTTGCAGTCTTTTCATAATTATCAAGATTCAACAGCCAATTTTGAAATGGATTTATTTGGTGAAAATGTGGGGGAAAAGATTTACGAGGAAATTCTTAAAATGTTGTAATGGGAATCATTTTAAAACAATCCTTTTTTAATACGCTCATTATCTTTTTGGGATTTGGAGTTGGCGGCATCAATGTGCTGTTTTTATACACACATTTTTTACACGAGGATTATTTTGGATTAATTACTTTTTTGCTTTCAGCGGCAAATATTATTTTGCCCTTGCTGGTTTTTGGGATGCAGCATACCATCGTTAAATTTTATTCTTCTTATCAAACTAAAATTGAACAAGATGGTTTTTTGACAACCGCGCTTTTAATGCCTTTAATTGTCATAATTCCATTGGCTTTTGTTGGCGCTTTTATTTATGAAAGTTTAGCGGATTGGATTTCCATGGAAAACCCCATCATTAAAAAATATACCTATCTCCTCTTTTTGCTGGCCATCTTTATGGGCTATTTTGAAGTTTTTTATGCCTGGACCAAAGTGCAGCTAAATTCGGTTTTCGGAAATTTTATCAAAGAAATCTTTCCTCGTATTTGCACCACTTTTCTGCTGTTTGCGGTATTCTTTAAACGGCTGACCGATGAAGAATTTATTTATGGCGTGGTCATCGTTTATGGAATTAGTACCGTTATTATGATGTTTTATGCTTTTTATGTGTATAAACCAACATTTAAATTGGTGCTTCCTTCAAATTTAAAAGAAATCATTTCCTTTTCCTTATATATTATTGTTGCAGGATCTGCTGCCGGAGTTTTGCTTGAAATTGATAAGTTTATGATTCCTCAAATGGAAAAAATAGCACAAGTTGCCTACTATTCGGTTGGGATTTATATCGCGAGTGTCATAGGAATTCCCACGCGTGCCATGCAGCAAATTACAAGCCCAATTACCGCAAAGGATATGAATGAAAATAAGTTGGATGACGTTGAAAAATTATACAAACAAAGTTCCATAAACCTATTGGTTATTGGCGGCTTGTTCTTTTTACTGATCA
>DATIRG010000091.1:0-1596 GCA_035470005.1 Lutibacter sp.
ATTTTTTCTTTTGAGTACGAAAATTACAACTACACTAATAAAACTTCAAATCAAAAAAACACCTATCAATTGGCAAACGCAACACTTTCTTATAAAAATGAAGACAGCGCCTGGAGTTTTAAAATAGATGCACAAAATTTATTTAACGTGAAATATAAAAATTACAATAGTTTTTCTTCCTACATCATTTCAGATTCCAAAACCTATATTTTACCCAGAATAATGATGTTTTCTATTGGCTATAATTTGTGATGCTCAACGCAATTTTCCCATAAAAAAAGCCCCCAAAACTGGAGGCTTTTACATGTTATTTAAATAAAAATTATTATTCTTTTACTTCTTCAAAGTCAACATCTTCCACATGGTCTTTTTCATTTTTTGCTTGTCCGTTGCCGGCATCGCCTGCTGGAGCACCTTGTGTATCTTGTTCTGCTTTGTACATTTCTTCGCTGGCTACTTTCCAAGCTTCATTAATTTTTTCCATTGCAGCATCAATTTGTGCAATATCTTTTGTCTCATGAGCTTTCTTCAAATCAACAAGTGCCGCTTCGATTGGTCCTTTTTTATCAGCCGATAATTTTTCACCAAACTCTTTTAATTGTTTTTCTGTTTGGAAAATCATAGAATCTGCCGCATTTATTTTTTCAGCAGTTTCTTTGGCTTTTTTATCAACTTCAGCATTTGCTTCTGCATCCGCTTTCATTTTTTTGATCTCATCTTCTGTCAATCCTGAAGAAGCTTCAATTCTGATATCTCGTGTTTTTCCGGTAGCTTTATCTCCCGCAGTTACGTGAATAATACCGTTGGCATCAATATCAAAAGTCACTTCAATTTGAGGCGTTCCTCTTTGGGCTGGCGGAATGCCATCCAAATGAAAACGTCCAATTGTTTTGTTATCAGCTGCCATAGCGCGTTCGCCTTGCAACACGTGAATTTCTACGGATGGCTGATTGTCGGCTGCCGTTGAAAATACTTGTGATTTTTTGGTTGGAATGGTTGTATTGGCCTCAATTAACTTGGTCATTACATTTCCCATTGTTTCAATACCCAATGAAAGTGGTGTAACGTCTAATAACAAAACATCTTTCACATCACCCGATAAAACTCCACCTTGAATGGCTGCACCTATGGCAACAACTTCGTCAGGATTCACGCCTTTTGACGGTGATTTTCCGAAGAATTTTTCCACTGCTTCCACAACTGCAGGAATACGGGTTGATCCACCTACCAAAATAATTTCATTGATATCACCGGTTGTTAAACCTGCACCTTTTAGTGCGGTTTTACAAGGCTCAATAGTTCTTTTGATCAAATCATCAATCAATTGTTCAAACTTTGCTCTGGTTAAACTGCGAACCAAATGTTTTGGGCCGCTTGCGGTAGCAGTTACATAAGGCAGGTTAATTTCGGTAGTTGCTGCTGATGACAATTCAATTTTAGCTTTTTCAGAAGCTTCTTTTAAACGTTGCAACGCCATTGGATCTTTACGCAAATCAATGCCTTCTTCAGCATTAAACTCTGCTGCCAACCAGTCAATAATTTTTTGGTCAACGTCATCACCACCCAAATGCGTATCGCCATCGGTTGACAATACTT
>DATIRG010000092.1:0-8922 GCA_035470005.1 Lutibacter sp.
CCCATTTTTTATATACTTTTTAATTCGTGGACAAAATTATGGTTTTATAAAAAAAAATAGCTGACATAAATCAGCTATTTTCTATATTTTTATTACTTAACCTCGTATGTTTCTCCTGAGAAGAAAAGGTCGTCTGTTTTCTTGAATTTTGAATTTGCTTTCACCTGTGCGGTTAGTGCATCTTCTCTTTCTTCCAAGGTAACATCAGTAAAACTTCTGATAATTCCTGTGGCTAAAGGATATTCCAGTCTCACAAGCATTTGATGAAGTGTTTTGTCTTCTTCTTTGGCATTGTGAACCAAAATATCTTCTTGCGTTACGCCGTTTTCGCCAATGGTTACCACTTCCAGTTTCAATTTGTTTAATACCAGACCTTTGTCTTTATTCTTGCCAAAAATCATTGGTTTTCCGTGTTCAAGATAAATTTGCATGTCTTCTTTTACCTCTTTGTCGGTTACTTCGTCAAAACATCCGTCGTTGAAAATCACGCAGTTTTGAAGCACTTCAATTAAGGAAGTTCCTTTAAATTTGTGTGCATCAATAAAAATTTGCGTCATATCTTTCGGATTGTTACCGCCAATTCTTGCAAAGAATCGTGCATTGGCACCCAATGCCAATTCACCTGGTGAAAAAGGAGGTTGTGTGTTTCCGTAAGGAGATGATTTTGTTTTTTGGCCTATCAATGAAGTTGGAGAAAATTGTCCTTTGGTCAACCCATATATTTCATTGTTAAACATCACCATATTTAAATCGATGTTTCTTCTTAATAAATGAATAAAATGATTGCCGCCAATGGCCATTGAATCGCCGTCACCGGTCATAATCCACACACTTAAGTTAGGATTTGCCAGTTTTACGCCTGATGCAATTCCGGGTGCTCTGCCGTGAATGGTGTGCATTCCGTAAGTGCTCATATAATAAGGAAAACGAGATGAGCATCCGATTCCTGAAATAAATACGACGTCTTCTTTATTAACACCCATTTCAGGAAGAGCTTTTTGCATAGAGCGCAAAACCACGTAATCATCACAACCAGGACACCACCTAACTTCTTGATCACTTGTAAAATCTTTGAATGTATATTTTTTTACAGTTGTTGTAGTTTCCATAATTATACCAATTGTTTAAAATGTTGAATTAGTTCGTCGTTAGAAAATGGCAATCCTTGAATTTTGTTGTGTTGAGAAAATTCAAATTTAGGGAATCTGGTTTTTAAAATAGAAACAAATTGACCGGCATTTAATTCGCAAACAATTATTTTTTTGTATTTAGATAAAATCTCTTCTGTGTTTTTTGGCATTGGATTGATGTAATTGAAATGTGCAAATCCAATTTTTTTATAGCCTTCATCACTTATTTGTTTAACGGCAGAATGTAAAGAGCCGTAAGTTCCGCCCCATCCAATCACCAATAGATCACCAGATTCTGCAAATTCTGTTTTTAATTCAGGAATATTGTTTTGAACCAGTCTCACTTTTTCGGCTCTGATATGAGTCATTTTCTCGTGGTTTATTGGCTCATAAGAAATATTGCCTGTTACGCTGTCTTTTTCCAGTCCGCCGATTCTGTGTTCCATTCCTGGTGTTCCTGGAACTGGCCAGTTACGTGCCAAAGTTTTTTCATCTCTGTCGTAAGGACTCCAATTTTCTTTGATTTCCGTAACCTTATGATTTTTAATTGCTGGCATATCTGCAATGCTTTGAATTTTCCAAGGTGCCGAACCGTTTGCAATGTATCCGTCTGTTAACAATATTACCGGAGTCATATGTTCCAAAGCAAGTCGGGCTGCTTCGTAAGCAAAATTAAAGCAGTTTGCCGGGGTGCTTGCGGCAATTACAATTACCGGACTTTCACCGTTTCTTCCATACATTGCCTGCAATAAATCCGATTGTTCTGTTTTTGTTGGCAATCCTGTTGATGGTCCGCCACGTTGTACATTGATAATCACCAAAGGCAGTTCAACCATCATCGCCAAGCCTATTGCTTCGCCTTTTAATGCCAAACCTGGTCCTGATGTTGTTGTAATCGCTAAATCACCTGCAAAGGCTGCGCCAATGGCTGAAGTAACACCCGCAATTTCGTCTTCTGCCTGAAAAGCTTTTACGCCAAAATGTTTGTGTTTTACCAATTCATGTAAAATATCTGTTGCTGGGGTAATAGGGTAAGAACCTAAAAACAGTTCCAAGCCAGATTTCTCTGAAGCCGCCAACAATCCCCAGGCGGTAGCCGTGTTTCCGCCGATAATTCTATAGGTTCCCGGTACCATTTTGGCAGGAGAGATTGTATAGGCATTTGGAATCAATTCCAAAGTTTCGGCAAAATAATAACCGGCATTTAATACTTTGGTATTTGCTTCAACTAAATGCGGTTTTCCTTTAAATTTTTTATTGAAAAAATCAACCGTATGCTCTAATGAGCGATCGTACATCCAATAAACCATTCCTAAAGAAAACATATTTTTGCTTCGGGTAATCGATTTATTGTCCAACCCTTCCACATCTTTCAGGGCTTCTTTGGTCATTGTTGTCATATCAACCTGAATAACACGGTAGTTTTCTAAACTTCCGTCTTCCAACGGATTGGTTTTATATTCCGCTTTATCTAAGTTTTTCTTTGTAAAGGAATCCGTATCCACAATAATTGTGTGGCCCGGCTTTACGGCATATAAATTGGTTTTAAGAGCGGCAGGGTTCATTGCAACCAACAAATCCACATTGTCTCCAGGGGTGCTAACTTCTACGCTTCCTATATGTACCTGAAATCCTGAAACACCATATAAACTTCCTTGAGGTGCTCTAATTTCAGAAGGATAATTTGGAAAAGTTGCGATATCGTTCCCAAACATGGCCGAGGTATCAGTAAACTGAGTTCCCGTTAACTGCATTCCGTCTCCTGAATCCCCAACAAACCTGACAACTACTGCTTCCAGTACCTCAGGTTGAAGAATTGTTTTAGTTGTAATCATAATTAATGTTAATTAAAAAATTTTGTTTAAATTTATTGAAAATTATTGTAAGTTCAACACAAAGTCCCAAAGGTATATTTACTTTTTTAAAGAGGAAATGACTTTTGTCACCTAGACTTGCATATATTTTTATAATTTTGTGGAATAATTTAATATTAAAAATTACGAATCATGGCAATTAGAATAACAGACGAATGCATAAATTGTGATGCATGTATTTCAGAATGTCCAAATAATGCAATATACGAACCAGATGGAGATTGGGCATACTCAGATGGAACTGCTTTAAAAGGTATGGTAACTTTACCAAATGGTAAACAAGTTGACGCCGATAAAAGAAATGAACCAATATCTGATGAATTTTATTTTATTGTAACTGATAAATGTACAGAGTGTAAAGGTTTTCATGACGAACCACAATGTGCTTCAGTTTGTCCTGTTGATTGTTGTATTCTAGATGAAGCTCATGTAGAAACTGAAGATCAATTAATGGGTAAAAAAGAGTGGATGCACGGAGAATAATTTCTTCAAAATTCATAAAAAAGCACCGTGAAAACGGTGCTTTTTTAGTTTTATGAAATGTTGAATATACAAAATATTGAGCTGGCAAAAGCGCTTAACCTCCCTTCCCTTTGGGAAGGCCTGTCCCGCTTTTATTGCGGGAGCCGGGGATGGGATTTAATCGTTTAATTTTAAAACGGCCATAAATGCTTCTTGCGGAATTTCAACATTTCCTACCTGACGCATGCGTTTTTTACCTTTCTTTTGTTTTTCCAACAGTTTGCGTTTACGCGAAATATCACCGCCATAACATTTTGCGGTCACATCTTTTCTGAGCGCTTTTATGGTTTCACGCGAAATAATTTTAGCGCCAATGGCAGCTTGAATCGGAATGTCAAATTGTTGACGCGGGATTAACTGACGCAGTTTTTCACACATTTTTTTGCCGATATGATAGGCATTGTCTGTATGAATTAACGATGAAAGCGCATCCACAATGGTACCGTTCAATAAAATATCAAGTCGAACCAATCTTGAAGTCCGCAATCCGATAGGATGGTAATCAAAAGAGGCATATCCTTTAGAAACCGTTTTTAACCGGTCGTAAAAATCGAAAACTATTTCAGCCAAAGGCATTTCAAAAGTCAATTCAACGCGTTCTGGCGTTAAATAAGTCTGATTGGTAATTTGTCCGCGTTTTTCAATGCACAAACTCATCACCTGTCCAATAAAATCAGATTTGGTAATAATGCTGGCTTTAATATAAGGTTCTTCAACCCTGTTTAATTTTGAAGGTTCGGGCAAATCGGTAGGATTGTTCACTAAAATAGGAACATCCGGATGTTTATTGCTAAAAGCGTGGTACGATACGTTTGGTACGGTGGTAATGACCGTCATATCAAACTCGCGCTCCAATCTTTCCTGAATTATTTCCAAATGCAGCATTCCTAAGAAACCGCAACGGAAACCAAATCCCAATGCGGCAGAACTCTCAGGTACAAACACCAAAGAAGCATCATTTAACTGCAATTTCTCCATAGAAGAACGAAGTTCTTCGTATTCATCGGTATCAACAGGATAAATTCCCGCAAATACCATAGGTTTTACATCTTCAAAACCATCAATTCTGCTGTCGGTCGGATTTAAGGCGTCGGTAATGGTATCACCAACTTTAATTTCAACAGCGGTTTTAACACCGGTAATCAAATACCCGACATCACCTGCTTTTACGCTTTGTTTTGCGACTTGCGTTAATTTTAAGGTACCAACTTCATCGGCATTGTATTCGTTTCCGGTTGCCATAAATTTAATGCGCTGCCCTTTTTTAATTTCTCCGTTAAAAACCCTGAAATAAGTTTCAACGCCACGGTACGAATTGTAAACCGAGTCGAAAATTAATGCCTGCAACGGGGCATTCACATCGCCTTTTGGGGCAGGAATTTTTTCAATAATGGCTTTTAAAATATCTTCAACCCCAAATCCTGTTTTTCCGCTTGCGTGAATCACGTCTTCATAGTCACAACCTAGCAAATCAACAATATCATCGGTAACTTCTTCAGGATTTGCACTTGGCAAATCGACTTTATTTAAAATTGGAATGATCTCTAAATCGTGCTCCAAAGCCAAATATAAATTGGAAATTGTTTGCGCCTGAATGCTTTGTGCGGCATCAACAATTAACAAAGCGCCTTCACAGGCGGCAATGGATCGGGAAACTTCGTAAGAAAAATCTACGTGGCCCGGTGTGTCAATTAAATTTAAAATATAATTTTCGCCTTCATACATATATTCCATCTGAATGGCGTGGCTTTTTATGGTAATGCCGCGTTCGCGCTCCAAATCCATGCTGTCCAGCAGCTGGGCTTGTTCCTCACGCGCGGTGGTGGTTCCGGTAAAACTTAACAGCCTGTCGGCCAGCGTACTTTTTCCGTGGTCAATATGTGCAATGATGCAAAAATTTCGAATGTTTTTCATGCGTCGTATCCCTATCTCGTTATTTGGGCAAATATAACGAAATAAGGGTTTGAAAATACGACAAATTTAAATGTTTGCCATGCAACCTAGTCGGCGGGCGTTCCCTTTCAGGTCGCGCTTTCCGTTGCAATCTTTTTAGCGATGAAAAAATCGCTAAAAAGTATTTCCACTTCAATCGCTAACGCAAATAGATTTACGTTCCGATAGCTATCGGGATTGTGATTTACGATTATTTTTATAACTTTCTTGCGATCTTTGCGTATTTTCTTTGCGCTCTTGGCGGTTAAATAAAATTTTGTTTGAATTGTAATTTTATAATTTTATTTGGTTTCTATCATAGAATACTCAAATCCAATCAACAAATAGTCATATTAAATTCAACCCAAAAACCCAATGTTTGTTAGTCCACCCAGTCGGCAATAAATAAATTGGTGTCTCGCGTTCCGTAATTATTTCTGTTGGAAGAAAAAACGATTTTTTTTCCATCGGGCGAAAACATAGGAAAAGCATCAAAAACAGTGTCCCAGGTAATTTGTTCCAAACCGGTTCCGTCAACATTAATCATAAATAAATTAAAGCTCGATTTTGTTTTATGGTTGGAAGAAAAGATCACTTTTTTTCCTGATGGGTGAAAAAAAGGTGCCCAGTTGGCACTTCCCAAATCGGTGATTTTTGTTAAATTGCTGCCGTCAACATTGCAGGTATACAATTCCATATTTGTGGGCTGCACCAGTCCAACAGCCAATAAATCTTTGTATTCTTTTATGGCTTCTTCAGTTTTCGGACGTGAGGAACGGAATATTAATTTGGTGCCGTCGGGCGAAAAGAAAGCGCCGCCGTCGTAACCCAATTCAAAAGTCACTTGTTTAACATCGCTTCCGTCAATATTCATGGTAAACAATTCCAAATCGCCGGTTCTTGTTGAGGTGAACACAATTTTATCGCCTTTTGGCGAAACGGTTGGTTCGGCATCATAACCAGGCTCAAAAGTGAGTTGTTTTAACTGATTTCCTTTGGTGTCTGCCACAAAAATATCGAAACCTTTATAAACCGGCCAAATATATTTGTTGCCGTAATCTTCTTTTTTTGGAACGGGCGGACAAGCTTTATCGGCCAAATGAGTTGAGGAATAAACGATAGTGGAATCTCCCGGCAAAAAATAACTGCAGGTGGTTCTGCCTTCTCCGGTGCTGATCATTTGCGGAATTTGCCCTTTGCTCAAATCATCGTCAATATTTATCGTGAAAATTTGGTCGCATTCCAATCCCCAGGCTTTCGTGTTGGCCTGAAAAACGAGTTTTTTATTGTCGAAACTCCAGTAAGCTTCCGCATTGTCGCCGCCAAAAGTAAGTTGTTTTATGTTTTTTAAATGTTTTTCCTGCGGATAATGTAAGGTGTTTACAATTTTTGTGGCGCCCGATTTTCCGTCGTAAGTGGTTTTATTTTGGGAAGATTTACAGCCTAAAATCACAGCTGCTAAAAGTAGGATGGACAATTTTAATTTCATGAGTCTTGTTTTAGTAATTCAAAAATACAAATTATTTTGAATGTTTAAATTATGGAAATGAAACGAGCATATCGAATTTTGATGCATAAGAGAATGATAGATGACGAACTGCAGCTGTTACCCCTAAAAAATAAAATTTAAACAACATAAATTAACGCTTCTCTCTTTGGCGCATCACAGGTTCAGGTTTAAAACAATCCAAACTTAAAAAATGACACTATTTCTTTAAAAAGGACTGTAACCAATACCCCGATTTTTTTATCCTTCTTTTTTGGGTTTCAAAATCGTTGTATACAATGCCAAATCTTGGTTTAAAACCATCTGCCCATTCAAAATTATCAACCAAAGTCCAAATAAAATAGCCTTTTAGTTTAATTCCTCTTTTAATTGCTTTCGAACAAATGACAAATGTTTTTTTTAAATATTTTATCCGATTTTTGTCTTCTACTTTTCCGTTTATCAATTCATCATCAAAACAAACACCAGATTCTGTTATGTAAATGTGTTTTACATTTTTGTACTTGCTGAATTTTTTAAGCATTTTATACAAGCCTTTGGGATATATTTCCATTCCCATATTGTTTGTTTTTACATTTCTTTTTTCAGCGGGAATTTCATTTGCAAACAGCAAAGGAGGGAAGAAGCTGTATTGTGCCACTATTCTGAAATAATACTGAATTCCTATAAAATCAAAATCAAATTTCATAAATTCTTCATCGCCATCCTGAAAATATTTTTCTATGCGTTTTTACGCGGGAATTTCTTTTGTGGGATAGCCTAATCCTAATGAAGGTTCAATACAAAATCTGTTTAATAAAGCATCAAGTCGTTTTGCGGCTTTGCGATGCCTGCTAAATAAATTTTTAGGAGTAACTGCAGAACAAGAAAATGAGGTTCCAATAAAGGCGTCAGGAATGTTTTTTCGAATGATTCTGCCTCCTTCAGCTTGACATAAAGTGGCATGATGGGCAGCAGGCAAAAAATTTTTGAGGCCTTTTTTTCCAGGCGCATGCATTCCCATAAAATATCCTAAGCCAATAAAACTCATAGGTTCGTTGAGCACAATCCATTTTTTTATTTTTGAACTATATTCTTTTGTACAAAAATCTGCGTAATAAGAAAACCAGTCAATAATTTCCCTATTGGTCCAACCGCCCAAATTTTCTAAAGCTTGCGGTAAATCCCAATGGTATAATGTAACCCAGGGCTCTATATCATTTTCAAGACAACAATCAATAACAGCATGGTAATAATCGATTCCTTTTTGATTTGGTTCACCAATGCCCAGCGGGAAAATTCTTGACCAGGAAATTGAAAAGCGAAAAGCACTTAAATTCAGCTCTTTTATTTTTTTGATATCATCTTCGTAATGATGATAAAAATTGGTAGCCGTATTCCCGTTTCCTTTCAGAAATTTTTTATCGTTGGTAAAAGTATCCCAAATAGAGTTTTCTTTACCGTCGGAATCCCAAGCGCCTTCAGTTTGATAGGCTGATGAAGCGACACCCCAAATAAATTTTTTTGGAAAATCCTTACTGTTTATTTTACCTGAATACATTGTCGCTGAATAAATCCATAAAATTATACATTGTGGCGTTCCCGAAAAAGTTTTCTTTGCTAAGAAAACATTAAGTTTTGGTGTGAATAACGCACGTTTCATAAAAAATCATAATAATTGAACCCGCGTTAGGGACAGCAGTGAAAATCCTTTTTTGATTCGCTTTTTCGGCGAATTGAAAAAGATTAAAGCGAATGGCCCGCCCGCATTTTAGGCGGGAACGCCCAAATTTTTTTAGAAATAGGTTGCTGTTGTTTTAAAGTTTAGGTGATTCTTAAAAAATCATCAATTTGTTCGGGAGTTACCACTAAAGTTTTTGAAATCGGGTAATTATTGATAAAGGTTTTTGGAAAATTTTTTGCTGATTTTTTAGTATTCCATTTGAATTCATACGCGGAAAACGACCCGTCAATTTCT
>DATIRG010000093.1:0-1973 GCA_035470005.1 Lutibacter sp.
TGGTGAAAGAGGAAATGAGCCATTTTAAGATGGTGCACGAACGGTTATTGAAACGGGACGTGATTTTGGGGCACGACCGAAAAGACGTTTATGTGAATAATTTGCTGAAATTTTTCCCGAAAGGCGGCAGCAGAACCACGCAATTGGTGCACAGATTGCTGTACGCGGCGCTTATTGAAGCGAGAAGCTGTGAACGTTTCAGGCTGCTGTCGGAAAACATTAAGGACCAGGAACTGGCAAAATTTTACCGCGATTTAATGGCTTCGGAAGCAAATCATTATACCTTGTTTTTGAGTTTTGCCCGAAAGTATGGCGACCGTGAAGAAGTGGATAAAAAATGGAATGAGTTGCTGGATTTTGAAGCCGAATTGATGAAAGATTTGGGAACGCAGGAAACGATTCACGGGTGATTTTCAATGAAAATTGAAATGTCAGTTAAGAGAATAGAGACAAAAGCCTAAAATTTACAATTACACAAATAAAAAATGTTCAGCAAAGAGGAATCGGCACAACTAAGAAAAGAATTTTGGACGAGTTTTGGAAAATCTTTTCCGAGAAAATGGCTGTTGTACAACACACAAATCAAAGATTTCAGCTTTAAGTTTGTGGCCGATAAAAATAAGGCCTTGGTTTGTTTGGATATTGAATCGTTCGACAAAAATAAAAATCAGCTGCTTTTTGACCAGATTTTGGCTTTAAAAACAATACTTACAGACGACTATTTGCCAGAAATTATTTTTGATGATTCTTACACTTTGGAAAACGGCAAAATCATTCACCGGATTTATGTGGAACATTTGGAAGCATTCAACATTCACGACAAAAATACCTGGGGAAATGCTTACGGTTTTTTTAATGTCGCGATGAATCAGTTTGAGTTGTTTTACGAGGACTATGAAGATTTTATAAAACAGGCAGTTTTTAATTGAGAATTCAGAAATAGAATATAGAGAAGAGACTAAAGCCTTCAAACTTGAAGATAGATGGATAAACAATTAAAGAGTTAACGATTAAACAATAATCCGTAATTTTGCAGGATATGAACAATTCCATTATAAACGACACCATTATTGCCTTGGCCACCTCATCGGGTGTTGGCGCCATTGCCGTTATTCGTTTATCAGGTGAGGAATCGATTGAAATTGTAAATCGGTTTTTTGTTTCCAAATTCGGAAAAAAGGAGTTGAACAAGGTAAAATCGCACACCATTCATTTAGGAAATATTGTGGACGGGAATCGGATTATTGATGAAGTTTTGGTTTCTGTATTTAAGAATCCGCATTCCTATACCGGCGAAAATGTGGTGGAAATCAGTTGCCACGGCTCTGTTTATATTCAGCAGGAAATTATACAGTTGTTTATTAAAAATGGCGTCAGAAACGCCAATGCCGGCGAATTTACATTGCGTGCTTTTTTGAACGGAAAAATGGATTTAACCCAAGCAGAAGCGGTTGCCGATTTAATATCTTCCAATTCGGCAGCGTCACACCAAGTGGCTTTGCAACAAATGCGCGGCGGTTTTAGCAATGAAATTAAAAATCTGCGTCAGCAATTGCTGAATTTTGCCAGCTTGATTGAACTGGAACTCGATTTTTCTGAAGAAGATGTTGAATTTGCAGACAGGGCTGAATTTAACCGGCTGGTTGAAAAAATAAGTTCGGTGTTAAAACGGCTGATTGATTCTTTTGCTTTAGGAAATGTATTGAAAAACGGAATTCCTGTAGCAATTGTAGGCGAACCAAATGTTGGGAAATCGACGTTGCTGAATGCCTTGTTAAATGAGGAAAAAGCCATTGTAAGCCATATCGCGGGAACTACAAGAGACGCCATTGAGGACGAAATTGCCATTGACGGCGTTGCCTATCGTTTTGTGGATACTGCAGGAATAAGAACTACAGAAGATGTTGTTGAAAGTTTAGGTATTCAAAAAACGTTCGAAAAAATTGAACAGGCACAACTGGTTATTTACGTTT
>DATIRG010000094.1:0-5123 GCA_035470005.1 Lutibacter sp.
ACCATTTTTGAAAACTTGCAAATAGAAAGCAGAACTGCAAATTGGATAAAAAATGACACCCTAAAAAATACAATCATAGACAATGAAACAGCTACGCATCTTAATATTTTTCATTAGTTTTTTAGTGTCGGCAACTATAAGTGCCCAACAAAAAACCGATACCATAAAAACAAAGGAAAGTTATGGTTTGCGAGTTGGCGTTGACTTAAGCAAACCTTTGATTTCGTTTTTGGAAGAAGATACGAAAGGATTGGAATTGGTTGGAGATATGCGTATTTTTAATAACTATTATGCAGCTGTTGAATTGGGTTATGAAGATAAAATTTCCAAGGAAGATTATATGAATTATACCACTAAAGGTTCCTATATAAAAGTTGGCGTTAACTACAATGCCTATAAAAACTGGGTGGGAATGACCAATGAAATTTATGTTGGAATGCGTTATGGTTTTAGCATATTTAATCAAACATTGAACAGTTATACACCAAACGTAAAAGGAACATATTTTATTCCGACCGAAGTTTTGCCAAATACCGAATTTAAAGATTTATCAGCACATTGGGGTGAATTGGTTTTTGGAATGAAAGCAGAAACGCTTAAAAATTTGTATTTGGGCTTCAGTTTTAGTTTCAAAAAAATGATCAGCACCAAAGAGCCTGACAATTTTAAAAATCTCTACGTTCCGGGTTTTAACCGGGTTTATTTAAACGATACCGGATTTGGCATGAATTATACCTTAAGTTACCTTATCCCAATTGTGAAAAAAGAAAAGTAATTTTTTATTGTTTTAAAAATTTAAATCCTTTTTGGCTTATGAAAAATATTCCAAGTGTTGATTTATCCGATTTTTTATCCGGAGACGCTACAAGAAAACAAAAATTTATTAAAGAAATTGGCGAAGCATACGAAGAAATTGGCTTTGTTGCGCTTCGCGGACATTTTTTGTCGGATGAACTGACAAAAAATTTATACAAAGAAGTGAAAAACTTTTTTGATTTGCCTGATGAAATTAAGCAATCCTATGAAATTGAAGGTATTGGCGGACAAAGAGGTTATACTTCCTTCGGAAAAGAAAGCGCAAAAGGAAAAAAAGAAGGTGACTTAAAAGAGTTTTGGCATTTTGGACAAGAAGTGGAAGGCAATGAGGCTTTAAAAGCGGAATATCCAAAAAACGTTATCGTTAAGGAAATTCCTAATTTCAATACTGTTGGAATGGAATCCTATAAAATGCTCGAAAAAACAGCCATTTATGTGTTGCGTGCTTTGGCTTTATATATTGGTTTGGATGAAATGTATTTTGATAAATATGTGGTTAACGGAAACAGTATTTTACGCCCCATTTACTATCCGCCAATTGTTGGTGAACCAAAAGGCGCTGTTAGGGCGGCTGCGCACGGCGATATCAACTTAATAACGCTTTTAATGGGTGCATCTTCCGCGGGATTGGAAGTGCAAAATAAAAAAGGCGACTGGATTCCAGTAACCTCTTTGCCGGAACAATTGGTGGTGAATGTTGGCGATATGCTTGAGAGATTGACAAACAACAAATTGCGTTCGACCATTCATCGCGTTGTAAATCCGCCACGAGAAGATTGGGGAAAACCACGTTATTCCATCCCTTTTTTCACGCATCCAATCAGTGAAATGAAATTAAATTGCTTACCTGAATGCATTGATGAATTGCGTCCGAAAGTATATGATGATATTACGGCCGGAGAATTTTTAAATGAACGTTTAAGAGAATTAGGATTGATAAAATGATGTTTAACAAAGAAATTTCAATTTTTACGTTTGGCCCGTTTCTGATTATTGCAGGCGCTATTTCAAAGCTGTTTGATTATTCACAATCGAATTTATTGATGGCCATTGGACTCGTTTTTGAACTTTTGGCGGCCTTGCTATTTGCCTGGAAAAAGGTCAATAATAAATAATGTTTCCCTAATTTAGCCTATATTTTTTTGAGTGAATATGAATAAGAAAAAATTAAACAGTTTAGAAGATTTGGGTGGATTTGTTTTTTCCACAAATGACAACTTCGAATTTGAAAAAGTGGAAGAACAAGATTTGTTGCCGCCTAAAAAGCAGTTTTTGGAAGCTAAATTTTCTAATAAAGGAAGAGGAGGAAAGACGGTTACTGTGATTACTGGTTTTGTGGGTGCTGAAGAGGATTTAAAAAATCTGGGAAAACTGCTTAAAACCAAATGCGGTGTTGGCGGAAGTGTAAAAGACAATGAAATTATCATTCAGGGAAATTATAGAGATAAAATAATGGAAATCCTTAAAAAAGAAGGATACAATATAAAACGCGTAGGCGGATAAATTATGAATAAAATAGCAGCATCAGAATTAATTCTGAACCCCGATGGAAGTGTGTATCACTTAAATTTAAAACCCGAAAATATCGCCACAAACATTATTTTTGTTGGCGATCAAAACCGAGTGCCTAAAATAGCCGCACACTTTGAATCTATCGAATTTGAAACTCAAAAAAGAGAATTCAGAACAATTACAGGCACTTATAAAGGAACAAAAATCTCCATAATATCAACAGGTATTGGCCCTGACAATATTGATATTGTAATGAATGAGCTTGATGCTTTGGTGAATATCGACTTAAATACACGCACTGTAAAAACAACGCATACCAAATTAAATATTGTAAGAATAGGTACTTCCGGTTCTTTGCAAAGTGATATTCCTGTAGATAGTTTTGTGCTGGCAACATACGGATTGGGTTTTGACGGACTGCTTCATTCATATGATTGTGAGCATATTTTAGAATCAGAAATGGAAGATGCTTTTATAAAACACACGAACTGGAGTCCGAGAAAATCGAGACCGTATCTGGTAAAAGGAAGTGAATTATTAATACAAAAATTGAAAAGCGACAAAGTTTTTATTGGTGTTACCGCAACAGCCGGCGGTTTTTATGGTCCGCAGGGACGTGTGCTTCGTTTGGCGATTGAAGATCCTTCATTAAACAGTAAAATTGACAATTTTGAATTTGACGGTTATAAAGTTACAAACCTTGAGATGGAAACTTCAGCAATCTATGGCTTGGCTAAATTATTGGGACACGAAGCTTGTTCTATGAACGCCATAATTGCCAACAGAGCCAACGGTACTTTTAGTGAAGATCCTTACAAACCAGTTGAAGAATTAATTGTTTATACCTTAAACAAATTAATATCATAAAATAATTATTAGATTTCAACGTTTTAAAAATATTAATATCACATACAATATGAAAAAAATAGCTTTATATACTTTAGGAATTGTATTTTCAGCAGTGTTGTTTAGTTCGTGTAACGCTTCCAAAAAAGGCTGCGGATTATCAAGTGATGCAAATAAAATGGAACAAATTACTTCAAATAAGGCTATTGTTAAGGCTGATGTTTAAAGTCAGTATCTTTTAATTGCATAAAAAAATCCACTTTAAAGTGGATTTTTTTATGCAATTATGATAACTTTATAATTAATATTTTATAGCTATATTAGCCTGTTAACTAACACTATTTGATTATGAAAAACCTAAAATTAAATTTTAGTTTATTGTTTATATTTATATTAACAGGCTTTATTCAAGCGCAATCTAATGAAACCTATTTCACCTTAAATCCAACTTTAACACCAAATGCAGAATCTATAATTTTTAGTTATGAAGGTGATTTATGGAAAGTGCCAGCGATTGGAGGAAATGCATTCAGATTAACTGCAATGGAAGGAAATGAAACGAGTCCAAGCGTATCTCCAGACAGCAAATGGCTGGCTTTTTCGAGTAATCAGTTTGGAAATAACGACGTTTATGTGATGCCTTTAAGCGGCGGTGAAATAATCCAACTTACCTTTCATGAAAGTGATGACAATGTGTCTTCTTGGAGTTGGGACAATTCTAAAATATATTTCACATCCAATAGGTTTAATTCAATCTCAACATATAGTGTAAACATAAATGGAAGTACACCTGAAAGATTGTTTGAACATTTTTTCAATACGGTACATAATGTTGTTGAACATCCTTTGACCGATGAAATTTATTTTAATGAATCATGGGAAAGTGGACAATTTGCACACAGAAAGCGCTATAAAGGAGCTTATAATCCTGATATTAAATCTTATAACATAAAATCAAAAGAGTTTAAGCAACATACAACTTATTTAGGTAAAGATTTTGGGGCAACCATTGATAAAAAAGGAAATGTCTATTTTAAATCTGATGAAGCAAACGGGGAATTCAATTTATATACTTTTATAAACGGCACAAAAAAACAATTGACAAATTTTTCAACATCAATAATGTGGCCTAAAGTAAGTGTTAATGGAGAAAAAATAGTCTTCAGAAAAGATTATCAAATCCACGTTTATGATGTTGCGAGCGGTAAAACAACAATTCCAACAATCGATATTTTTAAAAACAACACCTTAAGCAAAGAGCAATCTTATAATATAAAGGGTAAAATCACTTATTTTGATATTTCTCCTGATGAAAAGAAAATTGCGATTGTTTCAAGGGGAAAATTATTTGTTTCAGACATTAAAGGGAAATTTACACAAGAAATTGAAACGAATCCTAATGAAGCTGTACAAGAAGTAAAATGGTTGAAAAACAACAAAACACTTGTGTATTCTCAATCTGATAATGGTTATTACAATTGGTTCAGTACAAATGCCGATGGCACGTCGAAAGAAAACCAACTTACAAATACGGCATCAAACAATCGACTAATTAACTTTAACAGTGATCTTTCAAAGGGAGTTTTTATAAGAGGAAGAAATGAGATTTGTGTTATGGACCTGGCCACTTTTAAAAGTGAGGTGGTTGTAACAGATGAACTTTGGGGGTTCTATAACGCTCATCCATATTTTTCACCCGATGACAAGTATTTAATTTACAATGCAAAACGAGATTTTGAAAATGATATTTTTGTCTACAATTTAGCATCTAAAAACGTAACCAATTTAACAAACACAAAAGTTTCTGAATCTTCACCCATTTGGTCACCTGATGGAAAATACGTGTATTTTTCATCGGATAGGTTAAATCCTAGCTATCCTTTTGGTACCAAAAATTCAAAAATATACCAATTGGCAGTGGATAAATTTGAGGAGCCTTTTAAAATTGA
>DATIRG010000095.1:0-6613 GCA_035470005.1 Lutibacter sp.
CTTCCTGAAATACGATTATAATAATAACATATATTACCTAAAACACAATATTTAGTTTATAAATGTAATCATTATAGAACTATTTGTTTGTCAATATAAACTAATACACCACATTTGCATTATAATTAATAATAAAAACAAAAAACATGTGTGGAATAGTTTGTGCGTTTGACTTAAAAGAGAAAGCAGACTTGTTGAGACCTCAAATTTTGGAGATGTCTAAAAAAATACGTCATCGCGGTCCGGATTGGAGCGGGATTTATTCGAATGATAAAGCAATAATGGCTCACGAAAGACTTTCAATCGTTGACCCGGTTTCCGGAAAACAGCCTTTATTTAGTGAAGATAAAAAATTGATCTTATCCGCCAACGGCGAAATCTACAACCATAGAGAATTACGCAAACAATTTGAAGGGAAATATAATTTTCAAACAGCATCGGATTGTGAAGTGATTTTGGCTTTGTATAAAGAAAAAGGCACCGGTTTTATTGATGAAATGAACGGTATTTTTGCCTTTGCCTTATATGATGAAGATAAAGATGAATATTTCATCGCACGTGACCATATGGGCATTATTCCTTTATATATGGGCTGGGATGAAAACGGAACTTTTTATGTGGCTTCTGAATTGAAAGCGTTGGAAGGTGTTTGCACAAAAATTGAGTTGTTTCCTCCGGGACATTTTTTATCGAGCAGAGATGGAGAATTGACCAAATGGTACAGCCGTGATTGGATGGATTATGAGGCTGTAAAAGACAACCAAACCAGCATTGATGAAATTCACAATGCCTTGGAAGCCGCAGTTCACCGTCAGTTAATGTCCGATGTGCCTTATGGCGTGTTACTTTCCGGCGGATTGGATTCATCGGTAACTTCGGCCATCGCAAAAAAATATGCAGAAAAAAGAATAGAATCTGATGATACGCAAGCGGCCTGGTGGCCACAATTACACTCTTTTTCTGTGGGATTGGAAGGTTCGCCTGATTTGGCTGCAGCACAATTGGTGGCAAAACATATTGGAACCGTTCACCACGAAATAAAATTTACCATTCAGGAAGGATTGGATGCCATTCGCGATGTGGTTTATAACCTGGAAACTTATGACATTACGACCATTCGTGCTTCAACGCCGATGTATTTAATGGCTCGGGTGATTAAATCGATGGGCGTGAAAATGGTGCTTTCGGGTGAAGGAGCCGATGAGTTGTTTGGAGGCTATTTATACTTTCACAAAGCGCCAAATAAAAAGGAATTTCACGAAGAAACCGTTCGTAAATTGAGCAAACTGCATATGTACGACTGTCTAAGAGCGAACAAAAGTTTGGCTGCTTGGGGAATTGAAGGCCGTGTGCCGTTTTTGGACAAAGAATTTATGGATGTGGCGATGCGCATCAACCCGCAAGACAAAATGATCAACGGCGAGCGTATGGAAAAATGGGTTTTGCGCAAGGCTTTTGAAAGTTATTTGCCTGCAAGCGTGGCTTGGAGACAAAAAGAACAATTTTCTGATGGTGTTGGATATAGCTGGATTGATACCTTGAAAAAGGTGGTGGCGGAAGAAGTTACGGATGAACAATTGGCAAATGCCAAATACAAATTCCCTTTACAAACGCCAACCAACAAGGAAGAATTTTATTACCGTTCTATTTTTCAGGAACATTTTCCTTCGGATGCCGCAGCGCTTTGTGTGCCTCAGGAAGCATCGGTTGCGTGCAGCACCAAGATTGCGCTGGAATGGGACGCAAGTTTTAAAAACATGAATGATCCATCAGGCCGGGCAGTGGCAAATGTGCATTCCGATGCCTATAAAAAATAACTGCTGAATATATTTGTTTGAGTTAAGAATCCGGCTTATGCCGGATTTTTTGTTTTTAACTAATTTGTGCTATTTGTGGAGGCAGAAATCTTTAATATTTTTTGGCTGAGTCCTAAAAAATTAAAATCATACATTTGCTCACTATGATAAAATAAAAAAATGCTAACAAAAGAAACCCAAGCAATATTAATTCCAACCTTAAAAAAATATTTTGGTTACGACAGTTTTCGCAACCAACAGCAAGAAATCATTGAATCTGTCCTGTCTAAAAAAGACAATTTGGTGATTATGCCCACAGGTGGCGGAAAATCGGTTTGTTTTCAGTTGCCGGCCTTGTTATTTGATGGAATAACATTGGTTATTTCACCTTTAATTGCCTTAATGAAAGATCAGGTTGATGGGTTGACCGCAAACGGAATTCCGGCTGCTTTTTTTAACAGCAGCCAGTTAAGTTCCGCCCAAAACGGTATTTTTGATAAAGTGATCAATGCTGAAATTAAACTGTTGTACGTGGCTCCCGAGAGTTTGGCGTTGTTGTCAAATGTTCTGAATGAAAAATACATCAGCTGTGTTGCCATTGATGAAGCGCATTGTATTTCATCCTGGGGACACGATTTTCGTCCGTCTTATCAGCAGCTGGGATTTTTAAAACAAACCTTGCCCAATACGCCCATTATTGCATTGACCGCCACGGCCGATAAAGCAACAAGACAAGATATTGTGGACCAGTTGAACATTCCGAATGCCACACAATTTTTAACTTCTTTTGATCGAAAAAATATTGAATTGGAAGTGCGTCCGGCAGTTGACCGTGTTACGCAGATCATCAAATTCATCCATAAAAAACCCAATGAAGCCGGCATTATTTATTGTTTAAGCCGAAAATCGACCGAGCAACTGGCCTCAAAATTGAAACAAAACGGTATCAAAGCAATGCCTTACCACGCAGGCCTGAGTTTTGAGGAAAGAACCAAAACACAGGAGGATTTTCTGTTTGATAAAACGCAAATAATTTGCGCCACCATTGCTTTTGGAATGGGCATAGACAAGTCGAATGTGCGCTGGGTCATCCATTACAATATGCCAAAAAATATTGAAGGTTATTATCAGGAAATAGGTCGTTGCGGACGGGATGGCGTAAAAGCGAATGCCTTGTTGTTTCACAGTTATGCTGATGTGATTCAGTTGCGGAATTTTGCGGCAGGCGCTTCCAACGAAGATGTTCAGTTGGCCAAACTGGAAAGGATGCAGCAATTTTCTGAAGCAACAACTTGCCGAAGAAAAATATTGCTGAGTTATTTTGGGGAATTGTTGGCCGATAATTGCGGGAATTGTGATGTGTGTAAAAATCCACCGCAGTTTTTTGACGGAACCGTTATTGCCCAAAAGGCACTTTCTGTCATTACACGACTAAATGAATCGGAAGCCACGGGTATCATCATTGATGTTTTAAGAGGTGCAAAAAATGCAACAATCGTTGATAAAGGTTACGACAAACTGAAATCTCATGGCGTAGGAAAAGACATTTCCTGGCACGATTGGCAGCAATATATCATTCAGTTAATCAATCAGGGATTTTGCGAAATTGCTTTTCATAAAAACAATGCCTTGCAACTCACGTCTTTTTCACAAAAAGTATTGTTTGAGAAAAAAATGGTTTATCTGACAAAACCTATAGCATTTAAAGAACAGGCAGTTGTTCAAAAAGAAATAAAAGAGACAAAAGCCAAAAAAGATACGTTGTTTGAACGTTTGCGAAAGCTTCGCTATAAAATTTCTTTGGAAGAAAACATTCCTGCCTATCTGGTTTTTAGTGATGCCACCTTAAAGGAAATGGAAAGGGCAAGGCCAATGAGTCAGTCAGATTTTCTCGAGATAAGCGGAGTAGGGCAACGGAAACTGGAAGTGTACGGCGATGAATTTATTGGGGAAATCATTTCTTTTATGGGTGAAAAGACAGAGAAGAAAAAGAAAAAAGGGGACACGTATCAGGTTACTTTTGAATTGTACAAGGAAGGATTGACCATCGATGAAATTGCTGAAAAAAGAAACCTGAGTCCAACCACCATATTTTCGCATTTGGCTAAATTATATGCCGACGGAAAAGACATTAATATTTACGATTTTGTGACCTCAGATGAAGTGGAACAAGTCAGAAAAGCAAAAGAAGCCTTGGAAAGTCCGACAACATTAAAGCCTTATTTTGAACATTTTAATGGAGAACTAGAATATTTTAAGATTCGTTTGGCGTTGACAATTATTGAAATTTAAGGTTGAAAATTAGTTAATAAAGTTGAGTGTTTAAAAGGTTAAATTTATTTTTTTCTTAGAAATTATTGTTGCAATACATTTAATTTTTATTTCCTATTTTTATCTTATCAACTTTAAAATTTTCAAATGAAACTATTTAGGCAACAGTATTTTATTTTTTTTATAAGTTTACTTTCTTTTTCAACATTAACTGCCCAAGATTATTTTTTCAAAAACAAAGCGCCTTTTAACGCCGCTATTCCTTCACCGGAAGCATTTTTGGGATACCCAATCGGTGAACAACACACCAGACACGATTTAATTGTTGCGTATTTTACAAAGTTAGCAGAGGTATCAGACAGGGCAACCATAGAAATTTATGGGAAAACCCATGAAAATCGGAAATTAGTGATGCTGACGGTTTCTAGTCCTGAAAATTTACATAATTTAGAAACGATTAAGCAAGATCATTTGACATTTTCAAGTGAAAACAGTTCCGTAAAAAATTATGATGAAGTCCCAATATTTATTCAATTGGGTTATGGCGTGCATGGTAATGAACCTTCAAGTTCGGAGGCAGCTATGTTAATAGCTTATACATTGGTTGCTTCAAATAGCCCAGAGGTACTTAATTATTTAAAAAATGCTATCATTTTTATTGATCCAACCCTCAATCCCGATGGAAGAGACAGGCATACACAGTGGGCAAATCAATATAAAGCAAATCCGTTAGTTTCTGATTCAAATGATGCCGAGCATAATGAAAGTTGGCCAAGAGGAAGAACAAATCATTATTGGTTCGATCTTAACAGAGATTGGTTTTTAGCAGTAAATCCAGAAAGTCAGGGAAAATTAAATTGGTATCATAGCTGGTATCCAAATGTAGTGACCGATTTTCACGAAATGGGAACCAACAGCAGTTACTTTTTTGAGCCTATGAAAAATATAGGCTCACTGGATCCAATTATGCCAAAAGAAAATTATGAGGATTTAAATACTATTTTTGCGCCATATTTTTCAAATGCTTTAGATGAAATAGGGTCGCTGTATTTTACCAAAGAAGCTTTTGATGGAACATACCCGGGCTATGGTTCTTCATATCCGGATTTACAAGGTGGTTTGGCCTTGCTTTTTGAACAAGGAAGTTCACGAGGTCATATTCAGGATACAGATTACGGTAAAATAACATTTCCATTCACTATCAGAAATCAGTATTTGTCAAGTATTGCAACGGTTAAAGCTGCTGTTGAGAATAAAATAATTCTGAGAAAATATCAACAAGATTTCTTTAAATCAGCAATTGCCCAACCTTCTAAAAACAGTATAGTTGCGTATGAATTTGGAGATGAATTTGATAAAAATAGAACGAAAGCTTTTGTTGATAAGTTGTTGATTCATAAAATAAAAGTTTATAAAAAAGGGGAGAACTATATAGTTCCGGTTAAGCAACCTCAAAAAAGAATGGTGCAATCCATGTTTGAGACTTATGGCAAATATAGAGATAGTGTATTTTATGATGCTTCTGCCTGGAGTTTAGCAAATTTTTATAATATGAGTTTTAGAGGATTAAAATCTTATAATTTAGGTGAAGAAGTTAATTCAAAAAATAATGTTGCATATACAGAAACGATACCTCAAAGCAACTATGCATATATTTTAAACTGGGACGATTATAATGCTCCCGCCGCACTATACTATATGCAGTCTAAAGGAATTAAGGCAGCTACCGCATTTAAACCTTTTACTGTAAAAACTTCGAATGGAATTAAAAATTTTAACTATGGAAGTGTGTTAATTCCGGTTGTAAATCAGGAAAATAAAAGCGATGAAGTATTTCAGATATTGAAAGAAGCACAAGAAAAATTTCAAGTTCCAATGTATGCTGTATCAACTGGATTTAGTGAAAAAGGAATTGATTTAGGGAGTAATAATTTTAATGTTTTAACTAAACCGAAAGCATTAATGATTATTGGGGATGGAGTTAGCTCTAGTGAAGCAGGTGAAGTTTGGCATTTATTAGATACAAGAATGCAAATGCCAATTACCAAGGTGCCAATTCA
The DNA here is from genome assembly GCA_035470005.1 of Lutibacter sp. GTDB lineage: Bacteria > Bacteroidota > Bacteroidia > Flavobacteriales > Flavobacteriaceae > Lutibacter. Next base: position 6,128 of record DATIRG010000095.1, read on the forward strand.
GAATTTTAGAAATGCACCTTTAGATAAATATAATACTATGGTGATAGTTTCTGGAAATTACCAACAATTAGATTCCATTCAAATAGGAAATATTAAAGAATGGGTATCCAAAGGGAATACATTAATTACAATAGCTGAAGCCTCTAAATGGGTTATTGATAAAAAATTAGTAAAGGAAAGTTTTATTAAAAAACAAAAAGATACTAGTCAATCAAAAGAAGTAATTAGATTACCTTTTGTTGATGCATCTGAAAATATTGGAAGAGAAAAGATTGGCGGGGCTATTTTTGAAGTAAATTTGGATCTAACGCATCCACTTGGATTTGGTTATCGTTTGTCAAAACTTCCAGTGTATAAAAATAATGAAGTTTTTTTAGCTCCAAGTAAAAATGCATATTCAACAATTGCTAAGTATACCAAAGAACCTCATATTGATGGATATATTTCTCCTAAAAACTTAGAAGATTTCTTAAAACCATCTGCATC
>DATIRG010000096.1:0-6048 GCA_035470005.1 Lutibacter sp.
CTTAAAGTGCCTAAAATTTGGAGTGATTATTTAGTCCGAATGTTATAGCCACTATAACACTCTACTAACACTAAGTACGGAGTATGTACGGAGTATCCTCCCTTGAGCCTCCCTTGAGCTCCCGTTTTGACTGGTGTTGTGCTCGTAAAAAATCGCTAAAATCGCTGTTTTAAAGATTGGTTTCTAGTTGTTTTTAATGCTTAATTCGCATTTCTACTATTCACTATTTTTTCCCGCCAAAGACCTTAAGTCCTTTCCTGTAGGTTCCTCAAAAATTTCAAGGTCAAAATAAGGAACAGAAGCGATAACATGGTCAAAAATATCGGCCATTACGGCTTCGAAATTTTCCCAGCGTTTGTCGCTTATAAAACAATAAATTTCCAACGGAATTCCTTTGGATGTTGGTTCAAGCTGCCTAACCATTAACGAGAGTTCTTTGTTTACGGCAGAATTCTCATGTAAATAGCCATTTACATATTTTCTAAAAATACCAAAGTTGGTCTGGTTTCTTCCGTTAATCAACACCGATTTATCGGCCGAAGTCTTTTCATTAAACTTCAAAATTTCTCGCTGCCGGTGTTCAATATAAGATTTTACCGATTGAATTTTTTTGAATTCCTCCATTTTTTCATCCGTCAAAAATTTTATGGAAGACTGTTTTATAAGAATGGACCTTTTAATACGTCTTCCACCAGATTCCTGCATTCCACGCCAGTTTTGAAAAGAATCAGATATTAAACTGTAGGTTGGAATTGTGGTGTACGTGTTGTCCCAATTTTGCACAAGTACCGTTGCCAAATTAATGTCGGTCACAAAACCATCGGCACCAAATTTGTTATAGGTAATCCAATCACCAATTCGCACAATATCGTTAACGGATACTTGAATTGAGGCGACAAAGCCCAAAATTGTATCTTTAAAAATTAACAAAATTACTGCGGAAGCCGCGCCAAGCGTGGCAAAACTCATAATGTCCTTTCCTGTTAACTGGTACACAATAAAAATAGTGGCAATTCCCCAAAAAAACAGCATCACTACCTGTATATAACTTTCTAAAGGTTTGTCTTTATATTTTTCTTTGGTGCGCAAATATTTTTGGGTTGATCTTAAAAAACTTCGAAGAATTTTAACAATCAACACAACGCCATAAATATTAATGACGATACTTGCAACATTCAATAAAATTGGATAGCCGCTTAAAATAAATGGAATGCTGTATTTTAAAAAATATAAGGGAATAATATGCGCAATATACCTTGGAAATTTGCTTTGAACCAAAAAATCATCGAAGGCCGTTTTTGTTCGAAGTGAAAATAATTTAAAGGATACAACAATTGTTTTTCGCAAAATTCTATCAATAAACAATAACGCCAAACCAAGAAAAACAATTGTTACCAGCAAATTTATGGAACCCGCCCAAAAAGGAATCATTCCTTTTTCAACTAAAAATTCTTCAATAAAGTCAGTGTAAATTGTGATCTCGAAATCCTTTAACATTTTTTAAAGCTTTAAATGTTTTTTATCGATATAGATATAACCAAATGGAATTAAGGAAGCAAACATTACAATGCCAAAAGTTTTTATACTCCATTTTAATTCATAAAAAACCATGACGGCCATAACCACGAACAACAAAAATAAGACACCGTGTACCATTCCAACAACCTGAACCATTTGCGGCAAGCCCCAGATATATTTTAAAGGCATTGCTAAAAATAATAGTACCAAAAGTGAAAATCCTTCTATAAGCGTAATAATTCTAAATGCTTTAATCATTGTTGTTTAAATTTTTTAATTGGGTGCAAATTTAAAATATTAAAGCTTGGGAAAACCATGGAATGCGCATTTTAACTTTTTTTATCATTTAATCATTAGATTTTTGCTTTAATTCATCAATACTTATCTTTTTTAGAAGAAAATTTATTTTCTGTAACAAAAATTGCATTAATAGTTGTTTAAATTAACTTTAATCATTCTAAATAGCACTTAAAAAATTGATATACTGTATGTTATTAAAAATCATAAAATGACATAAATCATATTTTTTGGTGTTTTATGTAACTAAATTTACATATTCAAAAACACTTATTAAACAAATATTAAAATTTATGAAAACTATTAAATTATTATCGGCGATATTTATTTTCGCAATAACTTTTACAGGTTGTACTTTCGATGACGAAACTATTGATCCTGCAGTAGAAGCTTTCAATAAAGCTGATTATATAAATGGCGGAATTATGTATGACAAATTTTGGGCAACTGAGTCTGATTTTGACCAAGCAAATCCTGTTAAAGCAACAATAAATGCAAAGGCTGACTTTTTCCGATGTAAACAATGTCACGGTTGGGACGGATTGGGCAATGCCGGTTCTTATATCAATAGAAATGCCAATGCCAATCGTCCAAATATAGCAGCAGGTAATATTTATGCATTGGGACAGTCCAAAACAGGACAAGAACTTTTTGATGCTTTGAAGAAAAGTGCAGGCAGAAGAGATATTTCTTACGACTTAACAACATACAACCCAACAACCAACAAAACAGAAGGCGATAAAATGCCAAACCTTAACCAACTTTTAACTGATGCGCAAATTTGGGATCTTGTTAAATTTATGAAAGAAGGAATGATGGATGTTACCGAATTGTATGATGCAACTTATACTGGAACTTATCCAACTGGCTCTATGGCAATTTCAAACGTTGGAAAAGATGGAGACCCTGTAAAAGGAAAAAGCTATTACAACAGCAATTGTGCTGCTTGTCATGGTGCCAAAGGGACTACTTTTAAAATTGAAAATATGACTGTTGGTCAGTTTACAAGAAAAAAAGCAAACGAAGTACAACACAAAGTTCATTACGGTCAACTTGGTTCAACTATGGGTGGAGAATTTGACATTACAGTTTCTCAAATGAAAGATTTGTATAAAGCTTTAGCGAACGAAACAGATTTCCCTAATTAATTATACAAATATTTAAAGTTTATAAAAAAAGCAGCCAATAAAAATTGGCTGCTTTTTTATGTTTAATAAACACTTAAAACTTTTTAGCACTCATTATATTAAAAATCTGCTTTTAAGTCCCAGGCTTCCAAACTTTCTTTTACCGCTTTAATAAACATCCCTCCCAAAGCACCATTCACAACACGATGGTCATAAGAATGGGAGATAAACATTTTATGGCGTATTCCTATAAAATCACCATCAGGTGTTTCAATGACAGCAGCCACTTTACGCACAGCGCCCAAAGCCAAAATAGCCACTTGCGGCTGGTTAATAATGGGTGTGCCAAAAACACTTCCAAAACTTCCAACATTGGTTACTGTGTAAGTTCCTCCTTGAATATCATCAGGTTTTAATTGTCCTTTTCTTGCTCTGTCGGCCAAATCATTTACAGCCTTGGTCATTCCCACCAAATTTAACTGATCTGCATTTTTAATGACAGGCACAATTAAATTTCCGTCGGCTAAAGAAGCTGCCATGCCTAAATTAATCGCTTTTCTTTTGATAATTTTATCGCCATCAACAGAGATGTTGATCATTGGGAATTTTTTTATAGTATTGGCAACTGCCATCATAAAAATTGGCGTGTACGTAATTTTTTCGCCTTCACGCGCAAAAAACTGGTCCTTAACGCGATCTCTCCATTTTACAATATTGGTAACGTCAACTTCAATAAAAGATTGAACGTGCGCAGATGTTTGAACGGATGCCACCATATGATGCGCCACCATTTTACCCATACGGCTCATTTCAATAATTTCGTCTTCACCGCTCACCGATATTGGCGCCACTGCTTTAACAGTTTCTGTTGCTGTTGGCTGCTGAACTGCTGCCGTAATTTCTTTGTGAACCGGCCTGGCTGCACTTCTGCCGCTTTCAATATAAGCTAAAATATCATTCTTTGTAACCCGGTCATCTTTTCCTGTACCAATAATTGCTTCCAATTCTTCCATAGAAATGCCTTCTGTAATGGCAATATTCCTCACTAAAGGAGAAAAGAATTTACCTGAGTCTGAAACTTTACCAAAGGTCGTGGTTTCAATCGCTTTATCAACTTCTTCCTCAATGGTTGCCGCTTCATTTGTTATTTCTTCAGTATCAGTTGCTGCAACTTTTTCTTCGGCATTTTCACCCAAGGTTTCAATAATGGCAATGGTTTCACCAACTTTTACAACGGCATTTGCTTCAAATAAAAGTTCTACCAAAGTTCCTTCCACATCACTTGGCACTTCAGAATCAACTTTATCAGTAGCAATTTCAACAATTGCCTCATCCATTTCTATATGGTCACCAACATTTTTCAACCATGAGATGATGGTTGCTTCAGCAACACTTTCCCCCATTTTGGGAAGTTTTATTTCGAATCTAGCCATTGTATTTATTATTTTGATGAGCAAATTTACAAAAAAAATGAGCGATTTTTTAGATACCTTAATTAATATATAGAATATTTCCAATTTTATTTATTGCCACTTTGACATTTATCGGCCCAAAAACAACCATAAATTTAAAGAAATACTATTTTTATTTCAATTTAATTCCAGCTCCTTAAAATGATGTGAAAATTTAACTGATAAAAAGTAAATTTTGAATATTTATAAATAACAATTACATTTACGTGTAACATAAGTAGCGTTAAAATTGCGTTAAATAATATATAAAGAATCTAAATAAGATCTAACTTATTGATTATTAGTATATTAAAATTTGCAAAAAGATGACTTAAATCATAAAAAAACGTTAAAGTTGTTGGTATTTTTATCAAAGATTTAAAACAAACAAATATCTAATATTATGAAAAATTTGAAATTAATAGGTTTCTTGATGATTTTAGCATCAAGCTTAATGTTTATTCAATGTACAAGTGACCCTATCGAAGGACCTCAAGGTATAGCCGGTATAGATGGTTATGAAGGCGTTGACGGTGTAGATGGTGCTGATGGCGCTTCCGGCACTGCTTCTTGTGTAGCTTGCCATAATGACAGTCACAGAGCACCAATTGAAGCATCATATGCAACATCAGTACATGCTATCGGTGCAACACTTGCTTCTGCTGGAGGTAGAGATTCTTGTTCTCGTTGCCACTCAAGTGAAGGTTATGTAAATTACATTACTGGAAAACCAGCAGTGACTATTGTAAATCCATCCAAAATTTCTTGTACTACTTGCCACAGCAAACATGGTACTTTCGATTTTGAAAATGACGGTCACGATTTTGCGCTAAGAAATATTGATGCTGTAAAATTAGATTTAACTGATGTTACTTACACAATAGATTACGGTAATTCAAGCAACAACTGTGTCTCTTGTCACCAGGCAAGATCAAAAGCGCCAGTGGATATTGATAATGATGGTCTTTATTTACAAACCAATTCAAGATTTTATCCTCATTACAGTGGCCAATCAACATTCCTAGAAGGAATACAAGGTGCCGTTATTGCAAATGGTTCTACCGCTTATCCTGCAGTAGGATCAGCAGCCCACAGAACAGGAGCTTCTTGTACATCTTGTCATATGGGAACAGCTACTGAAAATGGAACAAAAGGATTGCATACATTTAATGCAAGTTTTTCCGCTCCAATATGCAAAACTTGTCATACAACAGTACCTACCGAAGTTGCTGGTTTGGCTGCTGATATGGCTGCGCTAAAGGATAAATTATTCGCTCTTGGCTTAATCACAGCAGACGGTTCTACAATAGTTCAAACAACAAATATTCCTTTTAAAACTGCACAAGCATTGTGGAATTACAAAACTGTTGAAGAAGACCATAGCCATGGTGTTCACAACCCAAAATACGCAAAAGCATTAGTTAAAAATGCGCTTGAAGCAGTACAATAAATTCATCATATATTAGCTATTAAAAGTTCGGGAGTTATAAAATTTCTGTAACACCCGAACTTTAATAAGTTTTATATAATAAATAGTTTTTAACAAATTTGAAAATTAAACTTTCAATTTCATTTTGTAAAAAAGCAAGTATTTATTTAATTAAAAAACAAAAAATGAAAAAAATATTTCAAATTTTATTAATCGTATGCGTGGG
>DATIRG010000097.1:0-1631 GCA_035470005.1 Lutibacter sp.
TTTCGGATTGAATCGGTTTTAAAAGCAAGAAAATCACGTTATATTTTAATGAATGCACCGAATGATAAAATTGCGGAAATCATTAAAATATTGCCGGGAATGCGCAGCCCGACCGTTTTGCCTTTGGCTGAAGCAGGGTGGAGTTCTATTCACACGGTGATAGAAAAAGACCGATTTTGGGAAGTGATTGATGAGTTAAAACTTTTGGGCGCAGAAGGTTTGTTGGTGGTTCCTATTGAGAAAATGGTTATCTAATTTTAGTTAAAAGTTTAAAATCAAACGATTACACAATTTTAAAAACGATGAAAAAAATAATAAATCCGCCGAAAAAGGATTGGGAAACCATGTTGAAAAGGTCGACACAAACCATTGAAGCTGTTGAAAATACGGTCACTTCTATTTTTGATGATGTTAAACGAAACGGCGATGACGGCATAAAAAGATATACCGCGATATTTGATGGCGTTTCGTTGGATGATTTATGTGTTTCCGCCAAAGAAATTTCGGCAGCGGAAAACGCCTTGACTGATGAACTGAAAGAAGCGATTCAACAAGCTAAAAATGCCATTGAAAAATTTCATTTAGCCCAAAAAACCGGTAAAGTTTATGTGGAAACAGTTGAAGGCGTGGAATGCTGGCAGGAAAAAAGACCGATCCAGAAAGTCGGTTTGTACATTCCGGGAGGCACCGCACCGTTATTTTCATCGGTGTTGATGTTGGCAGTTCCGGCGCAAATTGCAGGTTGTAAAGAACTTGTTTTGTGTTCGCCACCTAATAAAAAAGGAGAAATTAATCCGGCGATTCTTTACACTGCACAACTTTGCGGGATTACAAAAATTTTAAAAGTGGGCGGAATTCAGGCCATTGCCGGACTCACTTTTGGAACTGAAACCATTCCGAAGGTTTATAAAATATTCGGTCCGGGAAATCAATATGTCACAGTTGCCAAACAATTGTCCACCAAATACGGCGTGGCGATTGATATGCCTGCCGGTCCGAGTGAATTGTTAATCGTTGCCGATGACTCGGCCAATGCAAGTTTTGTGGCCTCCGATTTATTGAGTCAGGCAGAGCACGGAACCGACAGTCAGGTTATTTTGGTGTCGACTTCCATGGAAATGCTAAAAGATGTTGAAAAGGAAATAGAAAGCCAACTTCAACTATTATCCCGTAAAAAAATAGACGCAAAAGCCATAGAGAATTCGAAGTTAATTTTTGTGGAAACCAAAGAGATTGCGATGGAAATGATTAACGAATACGGCCCTGAACACTTTATAATTTGCACCAATGACAACGATTTTTATATTGACAACGTTGAAAATGCAGGTTCAGTTTTTATTGGAAATTATACGCCGGAAAGTGCCGGGGATTATGCTTCAGGCACCAATCATACGTTACCGACAAACGGATATTCAAAATCGTATTCGGGTGTGAATCTGGATTCATTTTTAAAATCGATGACTTTTCAGAAAATTTCAGAAAAAGGGATTCAAAATATTGGGAAAACCATTGAAATTATGGCGGAAGTAGAAGGATTGACAGCGCACAAAAATGCGGTGACACTTCGATTAAAAGAACTTGAAAATGAAAAATAGTTTCAACATACAAAATTTGTTAAGGGAAAATGTGAA
>DATIRG010000098.1:0-6517 GCA_035470005.1 Lutibacter sp.
AACAAATAACCTATAAAATAACGTTTTACAAAGCTTTCGGCAATTCTTTAAAACCCATATTATACAAGGTAAAGCCAAAAATATCGGCATATTGTTCAATGGTTTTGGAAACAGGTGTTCCTGCTCCGTGTCCGGCCTTGGTTTCAATTCGAATTAATGTTGGGTTAGTTCCGGTTTGTTTTTCCTGCAATTCAGCGGCAAATTTAAACGAGTGCGCCGGCACTACCCTGTCATCGTGATCTCCCGTTGTGATTAAAGTTGCTGGATATGCAACGCCCGCTTTTACATTGTGCACCGGCGAATATCCTTTTAAATAGGCAAACATTTCTTTTGAATCTTCCGATGTGCCATAATCATAAGCCCAACCAGCACCTGCGGTAAACGTATGATAACGCAGCATATCCAAAACGCCCACAGCCGGCAAAGCCACTTTCATTAAATCGGGCCGTTGCGTCATTGTTGCGCCAACGAGCAAACCGCCATTGGAGCCGCCGCTTATGGCCAAATAATTAGATGAGGTGTAATTGTTTTCAATTAAATATTCCGCAGCTGCAATAAAATCGTCAAACACATTTTGTTTTTTGAATTTTGTCCCTGCATCATGCCAGGTTTTTCCGTATTCGCCGCCGCCTCGTAAATTTGGAACGGCGTAAATACCGCCCTGTTCCATCCAAACCGCGTTTGTAATGCTGAAACCTGGGGTTAGGCTGATGTTAAATCCGCCATATCCGTATAAAATAGTCGGATTTTTACCGTTTAAGACTGTTCCTTTTTTATACGAAATAATCATTGGAATTTTAGTTCCGTCTTTTGAAGTATAAAAAACCTGTTTCGTTTCATAAAGATCCGGATTAAAATCGATTGCTGGTTTGTTGTACAATTTTGAAATTCCGGTAGAAGGCACGAATGCATAAATGGAACCCGGATTGATATAATTTGAAAAGGAATAATAAATAGTGCCTGCTTCTTTTTTATCACTAAATCCGCCTGCAGTACCAACACCCGGTAATTCGATTTCCCGAATTAATTTTCCGTCATAATCATATTGTTTTACTTGCGAAACGGCATCAACCATATATTTAGCGAATAAATAGCCTCCTGCAGTTGATGGTGTAAGCACATTTTTGGTTTCGGGAATAACATCAACCCAATTTTGTGGTTTGGCATTAGTTGTATTCACTTTCACCACGCGTTTGTTTGGCGCGTTTAAATTGGTGACAAAAAACAAGGTTGCATCTTGGTTGTCCAATAAAGTAGTTTCCGAATCGAAATTATCCAGGATTGCTACAATCGGACTGTTTTGTTTTGACAAATCTTTCAAATACAATTCGTTTCCGGATGTTGATATGGAGGCACGAATCAGTAAATAGTTGCCGTCTTCGGTCACAGTTCCTGTAATATACCTGCGTTTTAGCGTGTCGCCAAAAACAATAGGATCATTTTTTTGTGAAGTTCCCAATTTGTGATAAAACAAACGATGTTCGTCGGTTTTTGCAGAAAGTTCACTTCCTTTAGGTTTTTCATAACTTGAATAATAAAATCCTTCATTTTCTTTCCAGGAAATGCCACTAAATTTTACATCAATAATGGTATCTTCTTTAATTTCTTTGGATAAGGCATCCATGATAATAATTTTTCGCCAGTCCGATCCGCCTTCAGAAATGGAATAAGCCACCATATTTCCATCTTTTGAAAAGGAAAGCTCGCCCAATGATGTTGTTCCATCTTTAGAAAAAGTATTGGGATCTAAAAAAACCTCAGGTGTTTCCTTATTTTTTTGTCGATACAACACATACTGATTTTGCAGTCCGTTATTTTTATAAAAATAATGATAGTCACCTTCTTTAAATGGTGCGCCAATTTTTTCGTAATTCCATAATTTTTCCAAGCGGTTTTTTAAGGCTTTGCGGTAAGGAATTTTTGATAAATAATCAAAAGTCACTTTGTTTTGGTCAATAACCCAAGCGGCAGTTTCGGCCGACATGTCGTCTTCAAGCCAACGATATGGATCTTTTACGTCTGTTCCGAAATAATTTGTGATGGTGTCAACTTTTTTAGTTGCTGGATATTTCAAGGCTGTTGTGTTTTTATTGGATTCAGAATTTTTGCAGGAAATCATTAAAACGCAAATCAAAGTAAAAATAGAAAATGGTTTCATTATTTGTTGAATTTTAAGTGAAGTAACAAATATAATTAAAAAAGGCATAACCATTTGACTATGCCTTTTTATAATTTTATGTTTTAAACACTAAAACAATGTTTTAAATTTTTTCCAATTGGCATAAATTAAAACCGCATTTAAAACAGCTACTACAGCGGCCGCGGCAATTCCTGCAGGCGCCAAAGCCAAATGGAACAACACAATGTTTACGGAGATTATGGCCGAAAGCACCAAGGCCAATCCGCTCCATTTATTGATTATTAATAACACGCCGGCAACAATTTCCGTGGTGGCAATAAGAGGAATCATATAGCCGGTTGCAAATAATGCGCTGAAAAAATCAGCTGATGGGCCTTCCATTGGTGGACTCGGTATAAATTGAAGAAATTTGTTTGCACCGAATACCAGTAAGATTAATCCTAACAAAAGACGCAGGACCATGGTTAATTTTGGATTCATAGTTCGTAAATTTTAGTTAATGGTTAATTATTAGGTCGTTAAAATACAAATTTTCTTACATAGGTAACATAAGTTACATCAAATTTGCCTATATTTATGTCACTTTGTAAGCAACAAAAAACGGCACAACAATTGCTGATTTACAAAATTAAATTTTAAACGATGACAGAATTATTGACAAAAGAAACTTTTTTAGAAAAGGTTTTTAATTTCGAAAAAAATAAAGATTGGAAGTTTGAAGGCGATGTGCCTTGTATTATCGACTTTTATGCAGATTGGTGTGGACCGTGTAAAATGGTGGCGCCGGTTTTAGAAGAATTAAGCAATGAATATGAAGGAAAATTGAACATTTATAAAGTGGATACCGAAGTTGAACAGGAATTGGCTGCAGCATTTGGCATCAGAAGCATTCCATCAATGTTGTTTGTTCCGAAAGATGCAGAACCTCAAATGGCGCAAGGTGCCATGCCAAAACACGATTTGGTTAAAATTATTGCTGATGTTTTAAAGGTTTCAAAATAAACCTCAAAAAACCCCAAAAAAGAAAAGCCGCAAATTTTGCGGCTTTTTTGTTGACAGCTCCCAAAACATCCAAAAGTGGAATGAAAATTGGAATGAATAAATAGAGAAATAGCAATGAAGTTTCCGAAATTCATTTTGGGCGATTTTTATTACCTTTACTAAGTATTATTTACAAATTGAAGTAAAATAAATACCAAATTTCATCGAAAAAAACACAAATAGATATGAAAAAAGCATTTAAAATAATTGGAATCATCTTATTGGTTTTTGCCATAGCGGTTGTAGCGACGCCTTTTATATTTAAAGGAAAAATCAAAGAGTTGGTGTTAAAATCCATCAATAAAAACGTTGATGCGGTTGTGGCTTTTGAGGATGTTGATTTAAGTTTGTTTAAAAACTTCCCAAAAGCAACCGTTATTATTGATGATTTAAGCATCATAAACAAGGCGCCTTTTGAAAATGACACCTTGTTTTATTCCAACACATTCACCCTTAAAATGAGTATTAAAGAACTTTTCAAGGGAGAAGGCGAGCCAATGAGCATTGAGTCTTTTAGCAGCGAAAATGGAATGGTAAACATTATTTATAATAAAGAAGGTTTGTCAAATTATGACATTGCACTAAAAGATAAAGATCAAAAAGATGCTGCTAAAAACGATGAATTTGCGCTAAATTTTCAGAATTACACCATCAAAAACCTTCGTTTTACGTATTTTGATGAAGCCTCTAAAATGAGCGTTATTTTAGACAGTATCAACCACGAAGGCAGCGGTGACTTTAAAAATAAAATACTTGATTTAGATACCAAATCTACCGCCAAACTGGCTGTTTCCATCGATAAAACAAACTATTTAAAAAATGTGGCATTGTCGCTTGATGCCGTTTTGGGACTGGATTTGGAAAACCTTAAATATACTTTTAAAGAAAATGAGGCTTTGGTGAATTTGCTTCCAATAGCGTTTGACGGATTTATACAGATGAAAGACGACGGACAATTGTACGACCTGAAATTTAAAACACCAACATCCGACTTTAAAAACTTTTTGGGACTGATTCCTGAAATTTATTCTGCGAAGTTGGATGGCGTAAAAACATCGGGCGATTTTAAAGTAAACGGCGTTGTAAAAGGAACTTATTCTGATACCACAATTCCGGCTTTTGATGTTGAAATTACTTCAAACAATGCGTCTTTTCAATATCCTAATTTACCAAAATCGGTAAAAAATATTGTGATAGATTCCCGTATAGTAAACAAAACAGGAATATTTAACGACACCTACGTAAACCTTGATAAATTATCCTTTACCATAGACCAGGATGTGTTTAACACAAAAGCAACCATTCAAAATATTGCGGAAAATCCGTTGATTAACGCTGAAATTAAAGGAATCATCAATTTGGCAAATGTTGCCAAAGCCTATCCCGTAAAACTTGAAAAACCGTTGACAGGCATTTTAAAAGCTGATGTGGTAACGCGTTTTGACATGAAATCGGTTGAAGAAAGTAACTATCAAAATATTCAAAATTCGGGAACCATTACGGTCACCGATTTTAATTATGAAAGCGAAGAAATGGCCAAACCATTTAAAATTAAACAAGCCGCCATTGCCTTCACTCCAGCAGCCATTCGTTTGAATAAATTTGACGGAGAAACTGGAAATTCAGATTTTCAGGTGACCGGAAATTTGGATAATTTTTACGGATTTATTTTTAAAGATCAGGTATTGAAAGGAAATTTTATCTTGACTTCCCGTCAGTTTGAAGTGGCCGATTTTATGGAAAGCAAAAGCGATACCACCGCAACCAAAACCACCAAAGAAGCGCTAAAAATTCCTTCATTTTTAGATGTGACCATCGCTGCCAAAGCAACAACGGTTGTTTATGACAATTTGAACTTAAAAGAAGTTTCGGGTAATTTGGCCATTAAAGATGAAGCAGTGAACCTTAGTAATTTAAAAATGAATGTTTTTGGCGGACAAATAGCCTTGAGCGGAATGGTTTCAACCAAAGAAAAAACGCCAAAATTCGCTATGGATTTAGGATTAAATTCCCTGAACATTTCGGAATCTTTTACGCAATTGGCCATGTTAAAAGCTATTGCGCCAATCGCCAATGCCGTTATGGGAAAGTTAAATTCAACCATCAAATTATCTGGAAATTTAACCGATGATATGACGCCTGATCTTAAAACCATTACGGGAAATTTAATTGGGCAATTGTTGGGCTCAAAATTAAGTCCGGCCAATTCACCGTTACTCGCTTCGCTGAGTTCAAACATAAAATTTTTAGATCTCGAAAAGTTGAATTTGGACAAACTAAAAATGATTTTATCATTTAAAGACGGAAAGGTTCAAATCAATCCTTTTACGCTTAATTATCAGGATATCAATATTGAAGTTTCAGGTGCGCACGGCTTCGACCAAAGTATGGGGTACAACTTAAAATTTGATGTTCCTGTAAAATATTTAGGAACTGAAGTCAATAATTTACTTACAAAATTAACGCCTGCTGATGCGGCAAAAATTAAAAATTTCCCGGTAAATGCTGTTTTAACAGGAAGTTTTACGAGTCCGAAAGTTACCACCGACCTGCAACAGGCCACAACTCATGTGGTGACGCACTTGGTTGATATGCAAAAAGGAAAAGTGATCAATCAGGCAACAGAGGCTTTGGGCAACTTAATCCCGGGAAAAACCAAAGTTGACACTTCGAAAACAAAAAGCGTTGACAGCATAAAAACAACAACACCCAAAGTTCCTTTGAATAAAGCTAAAGACAGTCTTGTTAAAAAAGCATTAGACAATTTGTTTAAAAAGAAGCAATAAAATTGATATAAAAAAGGGAGCTAGAAGCTCCCTTTTTTTGTTCAAAAAATATAGTTTTAATTCACTAAACCAATTTATTTGCAATCAGATATTCTGCAATTTGGATGGTGTTTGTTGCCGCACCTTTTCGAAGGTTGTCAGCCACAATCCACATATTTAAAGTATTTTGCTGCGATTCGTCCCTTCTGATTCTGCCTACAAAAACTTCATCTTTATTGTGCGCATACATTGGCATCGGATACGTATTGGTATCTAAATTGTCCTGCACAATCACCCCAGGCATTTCGTTTAACAATTTGCGGACTTCACCCAAGTCAAAATCGTGTTCAAACTGAACATTTACGGCTTCTGAATGTCCCCCGGAAGTTGGAATGCGCACGGCTGTTGCGGTAACCGTAAAAGAATCGTCATTCAATATTTTCTTTGGCTCTTTCACCAATTTCATTTCTTCTTTGGTGTAACCGTTTTCTAAAAATACATCACACTGCGGAATGGCGTTTCTGTTAATTGGATAATGATAAGCCATTTCACCTTTGATGCCTTTCGATTC
>DATIRG010000099.1:0-5675 GCA_035470005.1 Lutibacter sp.
TAGGGGTTGGTTAAACGTGTATTTATATAATTTTTATAAAAAGTAAAGTTGCAGAATAGGCGTTTTTTTATGGGTTTATATAACAAATATCAGTAATTATTTTTAAAAACACAACATTTTTTTGAATAAAATTTAAAATAATGCATTCTACATTAAATGTCGCATAAAATTTATCGATATTTTATTGAATACAAATATGCTTTGCATAAATTTAAAAATTTTGTCAGTACCTTTGCATTTATTCAGTTTTTAAGCAAAATGACTCACAATATAGCGGCACTAAGTCCAAAGGAAAACATACTCATTAAAGGAGCAAAACTTCATAATTTAAAAAATATTGATGTTGCCATTCCAAGAAATAAATTGGTGGTTATCACCGGACTTTCGGGTTCAGGAAAATCAAGTTTGGCATTTGACACCTTGTTTGCAGAAGGCCAACGCCGTTATGTGGAAAGTTTATCTTCGTACGCACGCCAGTTTTTGGGAAGGCTGAACAAGCCGAATGTTGATTATATCAAAGGTATTTCGCCAGCCATTGCCATTGAGCAAAAGGTGAATTCCACCAATCCTCGTTCAACCGTTGGCACTTCAACAGAAATTTACGACTATCTAAAATTAATTTTTGCAAGAATCGGAAAAACCTATTCGCCTGTTTCTGGAAATGAAGTTAAAAAAGAATCCGTAACCGATGTAATCAATTACATTAAAAGTCTGGCGGTAAATACCAAAGTATTGCTTTTGGCTCCCGTTCATATTCCGGAAGAAAGAAATTTACTGCAAACCTTAAAAATATTGGCACAACAAGGTTATTCGAGAATAAAATACAAAGGTGAAATTATTAGAATTGAAGATGTTGACACCGAAATTGAACACGATTTTCATTTGGTGATCGACAGAATTGTGGTTCAGGATAATGAAGATTTTTACAATCGTTTGGGTGATGCTGTGCAAACTGCTTTTTTTGAAGGAAAAGGCGAATGTATTATTGAAGACCTAAAAGCCGAAAAACAAACAACTTTTAACAACAAATTTGAATTGGACGGTATCCAATTTTTGGAACCAAACACGCATTTATTTAGTTTTAACAATCCTTACGGCGCTTGTCCGGCCTGCGATGGTTTTGGAAATGTGATTGGAATTGATGATGATTTGGTGATTCCAAATACTTCCTTGTCTATTTATGAAAATGCAATTTTACCCTGGAAAACAGATTCGTTTGCCCAATATAAAAACGACCTGATTGACAATGCGTACAAATTCGACATTCCAATCCACAAACCTTGGTTTCAGCTTTCCGAAGAACAAAAGCTGCTTATTTGGAACGGCAATAAATCTTTTCAGGGAATTCACGATTTTTTTAAGTATTTAGAAGAAAAAAGCTATAAAATTCAATATCGCGTGATGCTTTCTCGATATCGCGGTAAAACAAAATGTGCGGTTTGTAACGGAAAACGTCTTCGTCCAGAAACCAACAACATTAAAATTGACAACAAAAATATTAATGAACTGGTCGATTTGCCATTGAATGAATTGGCCGATTTCTTTAAAAACATACAATTAAACAGTTACGACCAGCAAATTGCCAAACGATTGCTGGTGGAAATCAACAACCGATTACAATTTTTAAATGATGTGGGTTTAAGCTATTTAACCTTAAACAGAACTTCCACAACCTTGTCAGGCGGTGAAAGTCAGCGTATTAACCTGGCAACTTCTTTGGGAAGCAGTTTGGTGGGATCTATGTATATTTTAGACGAACCAAGCATCGGATTGCATCCAAAAGATACGGAAAGGCTTATAAAAGTATTAAAGGATTTGCGCAATTTGGGAAATACCGTTATTGTGGTTGAACACGATGAAGATATTATGAAAGCGGCTGATTTTATTATTGATATTGGTCCTGAAGCCGGAACTTTTGGTGGTGAAATTGTTGCCGAAGGCAATTATGATGAAATTTTAAAATCCGAATCGCTGACGGCAAAATATTTAAATCATCAGCTAAAAATTGAAGTTCCAAAAGTCAGAAGAAAATCCAACCAAGTCATTGAAGTGATTGGCGCCCGGGAACACAATTTAAAAAACATCAATGTTACATTTCCCTTAAACAGTTTAACAGTGGTTACGGGTGTTTCAGGAAGCGGAAAAAGCACCTTGGTCAGCAAAATATTGTATCCGGCAATTCAAAAACAATTGGGTGGCCACGGAGAAAAAGTTGGCCAGTTCACCGAGTTAAAAGGTGCGATGAAAACCATAGAAAATATTGAGTTTATCAATCAAAATCCAATCGGGCGTTCAAGTCGCTCAAATCCTGTTACTTATGTAAAAGCTTTTGATGACATTCGTACCTTATTTGCTGCAGAAAAATTATCAAAAATAAGAAACTATCAGCCAAAACATTTTTCATTTAATGTGGAAGGCGGCCGATGCGAAACGTGTAAAGGCG
The DNA here is from genome assembly GCA_035470005.1 of Lutibacter sp. Classification (GTDB taxonomy): domain Bacteria; phylum Bacteroidota; class Bacteroidia; order Flavobacteriales; family Flavobacteriaceae; genus Lutibacter. Next base: position 2,444 of record DATIRG010000099.1, read on the forward strand.
ACGGTGAAGTGACCATTGAAATGCAATTTATGGCCGATGTGCATTTGGAATGTGAAGCCTGTAAAGGAAAACGTTTTAAAAAAGAAGTGTTGCAGGTAACTTTTCAGGGAAAATCCATCAACGATGTTTTAAACAGCACCATTGACGATGCAGTTGCCTTTTTCACAAAACATAGAGAAACAAAAATTGCAAAAAAATTAAAACCGTTGCAGGATGTTGGCTTGGGTTATGTTACGCTGGGACAATCATCTTCTACACTTTCGGGCGGTGAAGCGCAAAGAATCAAACTGGCTTCCTTTTTGGTGAAAGGAACGCGCCAGGACAAATCGCTTTTTATTTTTGATGAACCAACTACAGGTCTGCATTTTCACGACATCAAAAAGCTGTTAAAATCCTTTAATGCACTCATAGAAAACGGACATTCCATCATTGTGATTGAACACAATATCGATTTGATAAAATGTGCCGATTACATTATTGATTTGGGCAAAGAAGGCGGAAAACTTGGTGGTGAACTCATTTTTCAGGGAACCCCGGAAGAACTTATAAAATGCAAGGAATCTTATACGGCACCTTATTTGGCTGACAAATTAAGATAAAACAACATTCAAAATACAAAAAATGCCTAAAGTAAAGAATCATTTACTTTAGGAATTTTTTTAAAATAAAACTTGTAAGTTAAAAATTACTGTTTGGTTTCAGCATTTAAAGCATCCAACTTGGTTTTTGCAAGCACAAATTCAGGATACAATTTTATGGCACGTTCAAAACTTATTTTTGCCTCATTCTTTTTAGTCAAATTCTCTGCAATAATGCCTTCCAAATAAGCAATAGCGGCTTTTAAATCAACTTGCTGATTGTAGTTTTTATTAACCTGAAAAGTAATTTTCACGGTTTTGTCATCAGGAAGTTTGTCCGCTTTTTTTATCGAAACAAAAGCATCCTCAAATTTATTCATTGCAAATTGCAATCCGGCCAATTTATAAGCGTGATAATTGTTATTGGTTTTTGTAAATAAATTCTGATAAGATTCAACAGCTTTTTCTGTGGCGCCCATAGATTCTAGAGAAATTGCATTCATTTCCAAAAAATCCAAGTTCTCTGGTTTGTTTTTCAAAATATCGTTGGTCACCAAAAAACAAGAAACAAAATTCCGCTCATTAAAATACAAATAGGCCAAACTGTCTTTATAAACACTTTTTGGGCCTTCCATCAAAATAATGGAATACATCGCATTTGCAGCTACAGTTTTATCTCCAAACTCCAAAGCCTGCTTCATCTTTTGTTGTTCAAATGCAACACCATTAGCGGTTTGCGCCATTGCTGCAGCAGCAATTACAAAAGAAATTATGGTAAAAATTCGTTTCATCAATTTTAGTTTAAACATTAAGAGGCGAAATTATCAAAATAAACCTAAAAACAAAGATTTTACCAAAATAAATTTATTTGGGGTGTTCCCCTGCGGGTCGGGCTGTCGCTGCTCGCTTCCCGTGAAAAAACGCGAGAGCTCAAACAAACCGCTCTATCCCTAACACAGTTTGGATTTACAAATTACGATTTTTGATGCACGAATTTGGACTGTGGACCTGCCTGCTGCTGGCATGTAGCTTTATCCGCCATAGCTGATGGAATCGCTAAAGAAAAAAACTTTCGTCTTCGGTCTTCGGACTTCCGTCTTCCGTCTTCTAACTTTTCCCCACAAAAAAAGGTCTGAAAAACAGACCTTTAATTTTGGGTGGAAGACCGGGTTCGAACCGGCGACCCTCGGTACCACAAACCGATGCTCTAACCAGCTGAGCTACAACCACCATATAACTTGCGGATGCAAATGTAAAACATTTCTGTTTTTCTGCAAACATTTTTACACTAAATTATCAAAAGATTTTACAGCCACATAACGTTCTGTATTGAAGCCTTCTGCAGCCTCAACGCCTACAAGTCTACCCAAATCCTGCGCCCGATATAGCACGCTGTCCAAAAAGTTTTTGCTCGAAATTGGCGAAGTTGGCTCTGTGCTGTTCGGATCATAGAATTGGGAGCTGTAAGCTTTTACCGCTTCCATTTTTTTATCTATAAATCCCGAAACATCTACCACAAAATCGGGTTCTAAATTTTTCCATTGAATATAATGATATACAAATTTAGGTCGCCAGGCTTCTTGTTTTACGCCATCCAGTTTGGTTTCAACTTTTACCAAACCCGATAAAAAACAAGCATCGGAAACCAACTTACTTCCTTTTGAATGATCAATATGTCGGTCATCTATTGCATTGCACAACACAATTTCCGGTTTGTATTTCCGTATTATTTTTATAATCTCCAATTGGTGTTTTTCATCATTTACAAAAAACCCATCAGCAAAACCCAAATTCTCCCTGATTTCAACCCCTAAAATTTTTGCGCCGTTTTTTGCTTCTTCTTCTCTAATTTCAGCAGAACCTCTTGTTCCCAGTTCTCCTTTGGTCAAATCTAAAATTCCAACTTTTTTTCCAAGAGAAATTTCTTTTGCAATAGTTGCCCCGCATCCCAATTCCACATCATCCGGATGTGCGCCTATTGCTAAAATTGCTAACTTCATAATTAAATTTTCTTTAATTTTTATGCAAAGATAGTATTTTTTTTAGCGTTGGTGTTTTGCGCAAACACTGTATTTTTAATGCATTTAAATTATGTTTTTAAAACAAAAAGTATGTTTTTATATATAAACAGTATAAAAATATGTACAAATGGTAAAAATAAATTTGGTGGTTTGAAATTGTTTAATTACCTTAGCATAAGGAATTTAAAAAAACTAACCCCTAAATCCCAAAGACGATGAAAAAAATAGCTCTTACATTAGCATTTATACTGGCCCTAGCGCCTATCGCCTATTCACAAATCTCAGATTTAGAAAAAAGTGCATTGTTGGATTTATATAAATCAACAAAAGGAACAACTTGGAACATAAATTGGGATTTAAACAAAGATGTTTCTTCTTGGAACGGAATAATTGTTGAAAATAATACAGTGATCGAAATTAATTTAAGCATGAATAATTTAACCGGCCCGATTCCTGCCACTATCGGTAATTTAACTTCGTTGCGTCATTTAAATTTAGGTTTCAATAAAATAAGTGGCACAATTCCTGCCGAACTAGCAACCATCGAATCTTTGGTAACAGTGCAGTTATTTATGAACCAGCTTGAAGGTCAGATTCCTGCAGCCATCGGAAATTTAAAAAACCTAAAAGAAT
>DATIRG010000100.1:0-3355 GCA_035470005.1 Lutibacter sp.
GTGAATTCCCTGAGGATCCAATCCGTTGGTGGGTTCATCCAGAATCAATATTTCAGGGTCGTTCAGCAAAGCGGAAGCAATGGCCAATCGCTGTTTCATTCCCAAGGAAAAAGTAGAAAATTTACTGTTTCTGCGTTCGTATAAATTGACAATCTTTAGCTTTTCGGCAATTCTGTCGAACGGAATTTCTTTGATCTTACACACCAATTCTAAATTTTGAATGGCGGTCATATACGGATAAAAATTAGGGCGTTCAATAATGGCACCCACTTTTTTAAGTGCCTGGTGCGTCGTCAAATTACCGTCGTACCAGCTGAAACTTCCAGATGTTTTGTTCACGACATTTAAAATAATGCCCAGCGTGGTCGATTTTCCGCTGCCGTTCGGACCAAGGATCCCGTAAACATTGCCTTTTTTAATGTCAAATGACAAATCATTTACCGCGTGAATCCTGCCAAATTTTTTATGCAGGTTTTTTAAGGAGAGGATCGTTTCCAAATTTTTGTTGTTTAGTATGAATTTTAGACGTTTATTAACAATATTTGTTACGGCAATATACTAAATTTGACCTTTATCAAATATTTTTATGCAGGAAGAAAAATTAATGTCGCGCAAAAAACCGAGTTATCCCATTAACGATCAGTTGTATGCCTATTTGACGGAATACAACAGAAATATTAAAATTCCGATTTTTTATGACGATTTGCTTCGCTTTGCCGGCGGCATTTCCGTATTCGACAAAAATGGAGAAGATTCGTTGTGGATTCGTGTTTATTATTCGGACCACGAGCGCGATGAAATTGATTTAAGCCTGAAGCGCATGTATATGATTTTGCATGGCGACGGAAGCGAAGAATCCATTTCTTTTTTAAATGTGGATGCGATTGATTATTGCACTTTCGGAAATTCAAAGCCTTTCAGGGTGAAAGTCAGGAATATTTTAAATGACAACCATACCTATATTTATATTAAAAAAGCGGATGCTTCCAGGGTGTACGGCCTCGAATTGGAACATATCCTGTCGCCCAACAACATTAACTTTCTGGTGTACAAAGACACCTTGATTGAAGAGCATGTATTGGGTGTTCCCGGTGATAATTTTATTGAGGAAAATCTTAAAAACGTGTCGGCCAGCGGGAAAAAAAGATTGTCGAAGGAGTTTGTGAAATTTAACGAACGATGCGTTATTCGTTTGCTGGGCGATATGCGGGCCTATAATTATGTGATTGTGGCTTCTTATGATTTTGATCAGGTGGAATACCGAATTCGTGCGATGGATTTTGACCAGCAATGTTATGAAGGGAATTTAAAAGTCTATTTTCCCCAATATTTCAAGGAAAATTATCCGTTTGTTAAAATGGTGGCCGACAATCTGCAGAAGGAATCGGTGGAGCAATATAAAAAAGAGGAGCGATCTGCGATTGCACGAAGAATAAGAGGATCACATACGCGGATAAACAGTTTGATGGCTTGTATGGCAAATGACACCATTTCAACACCTGAGAAAATTCAGCAGTTAAAAATGGATTTGGTAAAATACACCAACGATAAAAATTTCAAGAAATGTAAATCGATGGGTGATATTTTAAAAGTGGAATTCGATTTTGTGGTGAGGAATTACGAAAATGTGAATACCTATATTATTCGTTAATAATTGTCATAATCAAATTCATCCAGATTTTCAAAATCATCATCGTCTAATTCATCCAGTTCGTCAAAATCTTCTTCAGCGGTAAATTCCTTTTCGGGTGCTTTATCGGGTTTTTCCCCAATTGACAACATCACTTTTGGCAAGTCTTTTTCATCAGAAGGCACTATTTTGGACAATTCAACAAAAAACGTCCACATAGAAAGAAAATCATACACATAAATCAGGTTATCGCCTTCTTTCACCAAAACATCCTTCAATTGGCTGTTGCGCATACAAAGCGCAGTGTCATCTTCCGACATATCAACAAGCGGAATTTCTTCCCCTTGTTCCCAATCTTCATTGGTACGGTAAAATGAAGCCATTTCAATTCCCTGAAATCCAAATGATTTTGCAATAATAAAATGTAAATCTTCTAAATTAATGGACTCTTTAATAAGAATATCCCTAATTACGTCTTTTTCAACATCTAATACTACCCTAATTTTATAAGCCATTTTTTCAACTGATTTTAAAATACAAATGTACTATTTAAAGTTTTAATTCTTATTTTTACAGTCTGACATTTTATAATAAAATAGCCAAAAACAAATTTTTTTACTGCTGAACCCATAAATTTTGGGCAATTTATTTTAACAAATAACCAACAAATGAACCAGAAAGAAAAAACATTGCAGACATTGAATTCTTTGTGTAAAAACACCTTGATGGAAACATTACACATTACGTACACTGATGTTGGCGATGATTATTTGGTGGCGAAAATGCCGGTAAACGCAAGGGTTTTTCAGCCCGACGGCGTTTTAAACGGTGGCGCCACGATGGCTTTGGCTGAAAGTGTCGGAAGTCCGGCTTCCATGTTGGTGATCGACAACGATAAATTTATGGTGCGGGGCATTTCTTTTTCAGCAAATCATCTGGGAAGCGCCAAAAGCGGAAATGTCATCGCAACGGCAAAATTTATTCACAAAGGACGAACCACGCATTTAATCGATATTAGGATAGAAGATGATTTCGGAAAACTAATTTCAACCTGCAGGCTCACCAATATTATTTTGCCGAAATAACTTCATTTATAACCATTTAATTTAGAACAATTGTCTGAAGAAATAGCGAATTTTTTTAATGAATTGGAACGTGTTCATCAGTCAAAATTGCCATTTGTGGCGTTTAGAAAACCTGATGAAGATTTGGTGACTGCATTTGTGCAGCGAACACAGGAATTGTTTGAGTTAAAATCTTATAAGGAAGCGGGTTTCGTATTTGCGCCTTTTATTGCAGAGGAGAAAAAAATATTTTTTCCTTTTGATGCATGCGATTCCTTCAGTATAAACATTCGTAGCATTGATCTGCTCGATAACGATGAAATTCAAGCAGAAAAACCAAAATTTGAGACTGTTGAAGCACCAGACACTTTAAAAGAAAATCACATTGCATTGGTTCAAAATTCCATCGATTTCATCAAAAATAAAAAGGCTAAAAAAATTGTTCTGTCGCGAAAAGAAACACTTACAATTGATCAATTAAAAGTGGTGAATACCTTTAAAAAAATGCTGAAAGCCTACAAAAATGCTTTTGTGTATTTGTGGTATCACCCGGAAATTGGTTTGTGGATGGGCGCAACGCCCGAAAAATTGCTCACTGTTGAAAAAGGAAAATTTACGACAATGGCCTTGGCCGGAACCCAAAAATATAACGGAACCGTTG
>DATIRG010000101.1:0-2494 GCA_035470005.1 Lutibacter sp.
GCCGTTCTTCAATTGATTTAAACTTATTTTTATAATTTTCATCGCCAATGCAAGCCAAGTTACCTGCAACCAACAACAAATCTGTGATGCCGCCAAGGGCAGAAACCACCACAATTGTTTGGGAATCGTATGCGCTGTCTTTAACAATTTCGATTGCTTTATTGATGTTTTCTGAAGTGGCAACTGATGATCCGCCAAATTTTAAAACCTTCATGGTAGTTATTTTTTATCCTGATTTTTATATTTTTTTGAAAAGCTATTCCTTGTTTTCTTTAATTTTGAAAACGAATATTGCTACGGGTGATATAAATAGACAGAACCCCTAAAGGGTAGTACCGAATGTGGTTGTGGTTGTAGTGGCAACAACAAAATACAACGCGGTGTTTGCGTTTAACAGAATGTTATGTGAATTTGTTTTTTGCATAGGCCAAAAGTAATTATTTTTTTAATTACACAATCATTTTAGGTGATTATTCATAAAAATTTATTTTATATCCTCTAATACTGCCTATTTTCAGTTAAAAACTATTTTATTTTACGAATAAATGAATTGATTTTACACAAATGCTAATCCAAATCTACAATCACCTGATTTTTAATCAGATCGTCGAAAGTTTCTTCTTTTCTGATTAAATAATCCTGACCTTTATAATACAAAACTTCAGCAGATCGGTATCTCGAATTGTAATTGGAAGCCATAGAAAAACAATAAGCGCCGGCATTGTTAAAACACAACACATCGCCTTCGGTAATTTCACTAATTCTTCGGTTGGTGGCAAAAGTATCCGTTTCGCAAATATAACCGACTACAGAATAGTAACGTTCACGTCCTTCCGGATTGGAAACATTGTGAATATGGTGATAGGAATCATAAAACATTGGACGAATTAAATGATTAAAACCAGAATCAATACTCGCAAAAACAGTGGATGTGGTGTGTTTTACCACATTTACATGCGCCAAAAAGAATCCGGATTCACTCACCAAAAATTTTCCCGGCTCAAACATCAACGTCAGGTTTTTACCGTATTCTTTACAAAAACTATTGAACCGCTCCGATAATTTTTCACCCAATTCTTCAATATTTGTTGAAATATCACCTTCTTTATAAGGCACTTTAAATCCGCTTCCAAAATCTATAAAATCTAAATCTTCAAATGCTGTGGCCGTATTAAACAAAATTTCAGTGGCTGCCAAAAACACGTCGATATCTAAAATATCTGAACCTGTATGCATATGAACGCCGTTGATATGCATTCCTGTATTTTCTACAACTCTTTTGATATGAGGCAATTGATGGATTGAAATTCCGAATTTGGAATCGATATGGCCTACAGAAATTTTAGAATGTCCGCCCGCCATAATATGTGGATTGATACGCACACAAACCGGCGTATTTGGATAGAGGTGACCAAATTGTTCTAAAATAGACAAATTGTCGATATTGATTTGAACGCCCATTTTTGCCGCTTGTTCAATTTCCTTCAATGAAACACCGTTTGGCGTAAAAATGATATTTTCCGGAGCAAATCCGGCTTCTATACCCAATAGCACTTCTTGTATGGAAACTGTATCAATTCCAGAATTCAACTTTTTGAAAAATTTCAAAATACTGATATTTGAATTGGCTTTTACCGCATAATTCAATTTCAACTTTTTAACGGACGAAAATGCGGCTGTAATCCGGTTGTATTGGGACTCCATTTTTTCGGCGTTATAAACATAAAGCGGACTTCCATATTTTTCAGTAAGGGAAACTAACAATTGACTTTCCATGAATCTAGATTTTTAAAGTTTTCAAAAGTAACCATCTGTCCGTTGTTTTGAAAGACAGTGGCAATAAAATAACAATATTTAACATTTTGTTAAATAAAAAGCCCCAATCTATTTAAGAATGGGGCTCAAAAAATATTTCTATAATTTTTTACTTTGCTTTTTCAGCTGTTAGTACTGCAATTTTCACCACAACATCGGTTGCCAATTGAATGGCTTCTGCGGCAACAAATTCATAACGTCCGTGAAAATTATGACCTCCAGCAAAAATATTTGGGCAAGGCAAACCTTTGTAAGACAATTGTGATCCGTCTGTTCCGCCTCTAATTGCTTTTATTAATGGTTTTATTCCCAATTGTTTCATCGCTTCTTCGGCAATATCAACAATGTGCATTACAGGTTCAATTTGTTTGCGCATATTGTAATATTGGTCTTTTAGTTTAACTTCAACCAAATTACTTCCTAATTTTTTGTTTAAATCGTCGGCAACTTTTTGAAAAGTGGCTTTTCGTTCTTCAATCAACTTCATATCGTGATCTCTGATGATGTATTCGAGTTCGGTTTTTTCAACTTCTCCGTGAACGCTGCTTATATGATAAAACCCTTCATAACCTTCCGTTTCTTGGGGAATTTCATTTTTTGGCAATCCGGCAATAAATTCGTTGGCAATTAACATAGAATTGATCATTTTTCCTTTTGCATAACCAGGATGTACAATTTT
>DATIRG010000102.1:0-14982 GCA_035470005.1 Lutibacter sp.
CGTCAGGTTCTCCCAATTCCATTTTTTGCACGCGCATTTTATTTACTTTACCCCTCTCATCAGCAAAATATTCAATAGGTGAGGCAAGGTTGATAAATTCAATCCCTTCTTCAATGGCATGTTTTATTTCTTCAGCTCTTGCAGGCATTTCCTCCATAGAGCGTCTGTACATAATAATGGCTCTTTCTGCACCCATACGTTTTGCGGTTCTTACAGAGTCCATGGCAGTGTTTCCACCTCCAACAACGACTACATTTTTACCGGTATGAACAGGCGTGTCGAAATTAGCATCAGCGCCACCCATTAAATTTACACGGGTCAAAAATTCGTTGGCACTTTGAATTCCGCTATAATTTTCACCGGGAATATTCATGAAATTTGGCAATCCGGCACCACTTGCAATAAAAAAGGCTACAAATCCTTCCTCTTTTAAATCATCAATAGTTGCTGTTTTTCCAACAATAAAGTTGGTTATGAATTTAACCCCCATATTTTTGATGGTATTAATTTCATAGTCAACAATGGATTTAGGTAGACGAAATTCAGGGATTCCATATTTTAAAACACCGCCAAGATCATGTAAGGCTTCAAAAACAGTGACATCATATCCAAACTTTGCCAATTCACCGGCTACGGTTAATCCTGCAGGTCCAGAACCAATCACCGCCATTTTAATGCCGTTTGGTTCAGCCAAAGCCGGAATGGTCGTTGGTCCGTGTTCACGTGCATAATCGGCAACAAAACGTTCAAGATGACCAATTGCGGCACCTTCTTTACTTAGTTTTTTAACATAAAAACACTGTGCTTCGCATTGAATTTCCTGTGGGCAAACCCTGCCGCAAATTGCAGGTAAGGAGTTGTTTTCTTTAAGAACTTCGGCAGCGCCAAGCACGTCGCCAGCTTCAAGATATTTTATGAATTTTGGAATGTTGGTACCAACAGGACAGCCAACAATGCAAGTTGGCACAGCACAATCAAGGCAACGGTGAGATTCAGCCAGCGCCGCCTCTAAGGTTAATCCTTTATTTACTTCCAAATTGCTTTTATTACGAACATTGGGATCAGCTTCGGGCATGCGAACCCTTGCGATATCTGTCCGCTCTTTGGCTTTTATTTCTTTACGTAACTTATCGCGCCACTCGGTTTTGCGTTCGGCTTTATAATATTCTTCGTTTAATTCTTCTTCCATTTTACGAATATTTTATGGGATATAAATTTTCAGTTAGTTTAGTGCAGTTGCTTCACAAGATTTTACGTACTCGCTGTAGTTTTCTGATTCCTTGTCTTTATAAGCGCCTAACCTGCTTAGCATTTCATCAAAATTAACTTTATGGGCGTCAAATTCGGGTCCGTCTACACAAACAAATTCTGTTTTTCCGCCTACAGAAACCCTGCAGGCACCGCACATTCCTGTGCCGTCAACCATAATGGTGTTTAAACTTGCCATGGTAGGAATGTCGTATTTTTTTGTGGTTAAAGCGGCGAATTTCATCATAATGGCCGGGCCAATCACAATGGCCTGATTTACTTTTTCTCTTAGAATGACTTCTTCCATTCCCTGAGTTACCAAACCTTTCGTGCCTTTTGAACCGTCATCTGTCATCACAATAAGTTCATCCGAGTATTCAGCCATTTCATTTTCAAGAATTACCAGATCTTTATTTCGGGCTGCAATGATGGTGATAACTCTGTTACCTGCCAATTTCATTGCTTGTACAATAGGAAAAAGAGGTGCGACACCCACACCGCCACCGGCGCATAAAACGGTTCCAACATTGGCAATATGGGTTGCTTTTCCAAGCGGCCCAACCACGTCCAATATAAAATCACCTGCATTCATGGCGCAGAGTTTGTGTGATGAAACACCAACTCTTTGTACGATTAAGGAAATAGTGCCTTTTTCAACATCGGCATCTGAAATTGTTAACGGAATTCTTTCGCCATTTTTATCTATTCTTAAGATGATAAAATGTCCTGCTCTGCGACTTTTAGCAATATATGGGGCTTCAATAACCAATCTTGCCACATTTTCTGAAAGGAATTTTTTTTCGATTATTTTAAACATATTCTAATTCAAAATTGTTAAACTATTTAAGAAGAAATACGTCAAAATTCGGAAATAATTTTCAACGCTATTTCGATTGCAAATTTATTAATAATAATTGAAATAAGTTGCTTTAAATGCAGTTTATATTATGGTATTATCAAACAATTTGCCTTTTAGATGTTGATATTATTATGATATTTATCATATAATGCGTAATTAATAACGGTAAACATAGTTAAAAAGTCACAAAAATTCTGGAATAATAAAATAATGGGAGTTAAATTTTTTCAATAAATAACTTGCGAATACCACAGAATTTATGGTTTTAAATTGTCGGCTGCTTTTTATTGTTTTAATCTTTATAAATTGCTACGGTTTCTCCTAATTTTCACTAATTTTGGTCCTTAAGGTTTGGTTATTAGACAACTTGTATAGATTTTTTTCTTGGAACTATTTTTTTAACCGAGAAAATTGCCCATCATTATTAAACATTTGAATGATAAATAAAAAAATATGCTTTTAGCAGGAAAACTTAAATTTGAATATAGAATCGCAATCATATATTTTATTATTGGGTTTTTATGGATTTATTTTTCAGATACATTTTTTGACACGCTTATTACCGATAAAGAAACGCTGGCAAAACTCAACATACTTAAAGGTTCTTTTTATGTTGTGGTCACCTCAATTCTTCTTTATCTGTTGGTCAAATCCCACATGGATAAATTGCAAAAAGCGGATGTTTTAATTAAGCAAAGAAGTGAAAAAATAGCAATTCAAAACGAAGAACTACAAATAGCCAAAACAAAAGCAGAAGATAGCGAAACTTTTTTAAGCAATATTTTTGACCACATTCCGAACATGGTTTTTGTAAAAAATGCTGACGATTTGCGCTTTGTCAGTTTTAACAAAGCCGGAGAACAATTTATGGGTTATACAAGGGAGGAATTAATTGGCAAGAATGATTATGATTTTTTTCCGAAAGAAAAAGCTGATTTTTTCACGAGTAAGGATAGAGAAGTGCTTAACTCTGATGAACCATTAATTATTGTGGAAGAAGTTATCAATACCAAAAATGGAACAAAAATCTTATTCACTAAAAAAGTTGCGATTAAGGACAAACACGGGAAGGTTAAATATTTGCTTGGGATTTCAGAAGACATCACTGAAAAAAAAGAAATTGAAAGAGAATTAATTACCGCCAAAGAACATGCGGAGCAAAGTGATCGTTTAAAGTCGGCATTTTTGGCAAATATGAGTCATGAAATTCGAACACCTATGAATGGCATTCTTGGCTTTGCAGATTTATTGAAACAACCCAATCTTTCAGGGGAAAAGCAACAAAAATATGTTGGCATTATTCAAAAAAGCGGTGTTAGAATGCTCAATATCATAAATGATATTGTTGATATTTCAAAAATAGAAGCAGGGTTGATGCAGATTGACATAAAAGATTCTAACATCAATGAGCAAATCGGATATATTTATGCCTTTTTTAAACCCGAGGTTGAAGCCAAAGGACTTCAGTTTTTAATAAAAAATACCCTGCCTGAAATTGACGCAAATATTAAAACAGATCGTGAAAAACTTTATGCGATACTCACCAACCTAATAAAAAACGCCATAAAATTTACCAATAAAGGTTCTATTGAAGTTGGCTGTCATTTAATTAAAGACAATGGAACCGGTAAACTGGAATTTTATGTCAAAGACACGGGAATTGGAATTCCGGGAGACAGGCAAGCAGCTATCTTTGAGCGATTTATTCAGGCAGATATTTCAAATTTAATGGTACTTCAAGGCACAGGACTGGGTTTGTCCATTACCAAAGCCTATGTTGAAATTCTGGGCGGTAAAATATGGCTAGAAAGCAAAGAAGACATTGGCTCGACGTTTTATTTTAGCATTCCCTGCAATATCGAATTGGCAGAGGAAGAGGTAATTATAAATGATAAGGTTACTGTTGAAGATGGTAAAAAAGTACAAAATCTAAAAATACTGATAGCTGAAGATGATGAACCATCGGCCATGTTAATTTCATTAATGGTTGAAGAAGTTAGCAGAAATATTTTAACAGCGAGAACTGGCAAAGAAGCGATTAATATTTGTCGTAATAATCCTGATTTGGATTTAATTCTTATGGATATTCAAATGCCTGAGTTGAATGGATATGAAGCAACAAGCCAAATTAGGCAATTTAACAAAGATGTTGTAATAATAGCACAATCTGCCTATGCACTGTCTTCTGACAGACAAAAAGCATTGGACGCCGGTTGCAATGATTATATCGCCAAACCTATTTTAAAGGAAGATTTATTGTCGGTAATACAAAAGCATTTAAATTCTTAAAGGAGTTATAAAAACAATAAAAAACCGTAAAAACTTAATTTTAGTTTTTACGGTTTTTTTGTTTTAGGTTAAAAATTATTTTATCAGAAATTTATTATTCCCACTTCAAATCATCAATATAATAAATGTCGCTTGCTGTTCCGTCTGATGCGCCTCCATTGAAAAACAACACTATTTTCTTATGGTTTGCAGCAGCTTGGTCGCTAAAATCGAAGGTGTATTCTGTCCAGGCATTAGCGGTGGTAATGGCGCCCCAAACTTCTTTAGCTCCCGAAGTTCCTCCTTCTAATTTAGCCAATAAAGGCACTGCTTTTGTGGAATAAATTTTTATTTTCAATTTATTTTTAGTCGATAAATTCATTGCAGCTCCAAGATCAAATACCAAGGCATCCCAAGCATCTGTACCATTATCGGTAACTTTTAAAGCTGAAGCAGAGTTGTTAATTCCTGTTTTGTATGGATTTGTAACAATTTCTGTGGTAATACAGCAAACCACTGCATAATTTTGTTGGCATTCAAAATTATTCACAATGCTTAAATCTGGAATCACTCCAGCACAAGCATCATATGCCGCAAACCTGATGTCATCAATATAATAAACATCTGATGCGGTTCCATTATTTTGTCCTCCGTTGAAGAATAACACTATTTTTTTATGATTTGCTGCAGCTTGGTCACTAAAATCAAATACATACTCTGTCCAGATTCCAGTTACAGTAATAGCACCCCAAACTTCTTTGGCGCCTGAAGTTCCTCCTTCTAATTTGGCCAATAAAGGCACAGCTCTTGTTGATAATATTTTAATTCTCAGGTAGTTTTTTGTAGACAAGTCCATAGCCCTTCCCAAATCAATCACCAAAGCATCCCATGCATCTGTTCCGTTATCGGTAACTTTTAGTACAGCATCACTTGTATTTATGCCACTTTGATCAGGATTTACTACAATTGAATTTGTAACATATCCCGGAATGGTTGAATTTTGCTGGCAATTAAAATCGTTCACAATACTTAAATCGGCTACAACGCCATTACAAGGATCAGAAACTTCAGCAAATTTTAAATCGTCTATAAAATAAACTTGCGTGCCGTCCGTATCAACTCCTGCATTAAAGAACAAGACTAATTTTTTATGATTTGCATTGGCCTCGCTGCTAAAATCGAAGGTGTATTCTACCCACTGTCCGGTAGTTATTATTTGAACATCTTTTTCAATGCCGTTAGAAGTTCCGCCTTCTAACTTTGCTTTTAAAGTACCGGCAACAGGCGCAAGAACTTTTATTTTGAAGGCATTGTGGGTGGTTAAATTTATTGGAGCGCCAAAATCAACGATGACGGCATCCCAGGCACCAGTTTCATCAACATATTTTCCAGAGAATTTACTGCTGTTTATCGCATTTTTATTAGGCGTTGCGGTAAGTATCACTTCAGGAATATCTTGATTTTTTTGGCAATCAAAATCATTTATGATATGTATATCTTCAGCCACACCAACGCAAGGATCTACTGAAGTATCCCATCTTAAATCATCAATATAATAAACATCACTTCCATTTGTGTCAACACCTGCATTGAAAAACAATACCAATTTTTGATGATTTTGATTAAACTGGCTGCTAAAATCGAAGGAGTATTCAACCCAATTGGTTGTGTTTGAAATAGTGGCGTCAACCTCAATTCCGCCAGAAGTACCGCCTTCCAGTTTGGCTTTTAAAGTTCCGGCAACACTTGTTAGCACTTTAATTTTAAACGTATTTTTTGTTGAAAGGTTTATGGGACCGCCAAAATCTACAATTAAAGCATCCCAGGCTCCGGTTGGATCTGTATATTTTCCAACAAACCTGCTTGTGTTTGCTCCTGCTTCATCAGGATTTAACACTGCTTCTACATTTGGTAGCAATAGATTGTCCTGGCATTCAAAATCATTGATAATGGAAGGATCGGCAGTTTCCGGAGTTTCACAAGGAATAGATTCAATAAATGGATAAAATGTCTCATTATCGCATGATGCCATACTTATTATCAACAGCATAACAAGTAATAAATTGATTGGTTTAAATTTAAAAGTTCTCATAAAATTCGGTTTTTGTTATCGTTAAAACTGCTATTTTGGATTTGATTCAATTAATAATTAATTTTTATTTCAGTGTAAAATTTGTTTCAAGTAATGATTCACTATTGGTTCCCACAAAAAGTTTAAATTCACCCGCTTCAGCTTTAAAACTCATATCTTGAGTGTAAAACGCCAAATCATCAGAAGTTAAGGTAAAAGTGATTTTTTTGGATTGATTAGGTTCTAACAGCACTTTTTCAAAGCGTTTAAGTTCCTTTAATGGAAGTGTAACACTGGCCACCATGTCTCTCATATAAAGTTGCACCACTTCTTCACCTTTAAATTTGCCTGTGTTTGTTACAGTTACGCTAATGTTTATGGTTTCTTTAAATGCATAAGTTTTTTTGTCGATTGCGAAATTTGTGTAGTCAAATGTGGTATAACTTAATCCATAGCCAAATGGATAAAGCGGTGAATTGGCAACATCGAGGTACCTTGAGCGGTATCTTTGTTCAGGACCTTTTAATTCGTAGGGTCTTCCCGTATTTTTTACATTGTAATAAATAGGGATTTGGCCAACATTTCTTGGGAAAGTCATCGTTAATTTCCCTGAAGGATTGGCATCTCCAAAAATTAAATCGGCGATGGCATAACCGCCCATTGTTCCGGGATACCAGGCTTCCAAAATGGCATCCATATTGGCATCTTCCCATTCAAGTGTTAAAGGCCTTCCGTTCATTAAAACCAACACTATTGGTTTTCCCAATTTTTTGATGGCTTTTAGTAATTCCTTTTGATTTCCCGGTAAATCAAGATTTGTTCTGCTTGCAGCTTCACCCGACATTCCTTCGGATTCTCCCATTACCATCACCACAACATCCGCTTTTTTGGCGATGTTTATGGCATTTTGAAAATCGTCAGTTTTGTCAGAATTTATTTCACATCCCTGCGTGAATAATAAATTGGCCTGATTTGAAATTTTTTCTTTGAAACCTTCCAAAACGGTGACTGGTTTTGTGTAACGATCGCCGGCTGCGGTCCATGAACCGATAATATTGTATTTGTCATTGGCCAAAGGGCCGATTAATGCAATTTTTTTATCTTTTGATATGGGAAGCGTTTGGTTGTTGTTTTTTAGTAAAACAGCCGATTTTCTTGCCATATCTCTTGCAGCTTCCAGATGTTCTGGCGTCATTATTAATTCTTTTTCCCTGGTTTCATCGCAATATCTGTAAGGATCTGAAAACAAACCCAGTTTATATTTTAACGCCAAAATCTTTCTTGCAGCGGTTGTAACCTGTTGTTCAGTCACTTTTCCATCAGCAATGAGTTCTTTTAAATGATCCAAATAAGAGCCGCCTTGCATATCCATATCCACACCTGCATTTATGGCAATTTCGGCAGCTTGTTTGTTGTCTTTTGCTACACCATGAGGAACCAACTCATTGATAGACGTATAATCTGTGACCACAAATCCTTCAAAACCCCATTCTTCTCTTAAAATATCTGTCAGCAAGTACTTATTGCCACTTGCAGGTACGCCGCTTACGTCATTAAAAGCAGTCATAAAAGTGGTAACACCAGCATCAACAGTCGCTTTAAAAGGAGGCAGGTAAGTTGTTCTTAATTCTCTTTCTGATATATCCACAGTGTTATAATCCCTTCCTGCAATTGGGGCGCCATAAGCCGCATAATGTTTGGCGCAGGCTAAAATGGTATTTGTTGCAAATAAATCGTTTCCTTGAAAACCTCTAACTCTTGCTTTTGCTATTTCCGATCCTAAATAAACATCTTCTCCTGCACCTTCAGAAACTCTTCCCCAACGTGCATCTCTTGAAATATCAACCATGGGCGCAAAAGTCCAATGAATTCCTTCTGCGGATGCTTCAGTAGCCGCAATTCGTGCGCTATTTTCAATCGCTTTGATGTCCCAGCTGGCCGATTCTCCCAGTGAAATCGGGAAAATTGTGCGATGTCCGTGAATCACATCATAACCAAATAACAACGGAATTTTAAGACGGGTATTTTCTATGGCAAGTTGTTGTAGTTCGCGTGTAAATTTTACAGAGTAAGCATTAAAAATATTGCCAACTTTTCCTTCTTTAATTAAATTTTTATAATTTTCATTGATGGTTGGACCTGTTTTTTCCCAATCGGTAGACATAAGTGTCAGCTGCCCAATTTTTTCTTCAAGGGTCATAATTTTGGTCAGGCTGTCTAAAAAAGATTCCATTTTAGCATCAGATTTGGTTTCGGCAGTGCTGGTTAAATCTTTTTTGCCAACCGTTGTCTTTTCTGTGCAACTTAATAAGCTTAGCAGTATGCCGAAAAATGGAATTATGAGTTGTTTAATTTTCATGTTATTTTAAATTTTTAAGCTGAATTAATTTGATAAAAAATGATCATTTTCAGCATCAGTTCTATTTTTTGCGGCAATAAGCTGCCAATAATGTATTTATCTATTAAAAATGCGGACTTGTAAACTCCAGTTTTTTTAATCCTGCTTTCACTTCCGGGCTTGACATAAATAAATTCCAAAGCAATCCGGTTCGGTGATTTTCTATCATAATGATAATTGGTCCTTGGTCAATGGCTAAATAATTAGTGGCATACCAATTTTCCGTTTGATTAAAAGCATCATAAAAACCATATTTTCCCCATAGCTTTCCGTTGAAATTGTAATAAAAATTTCGGAGCGCCTGCATGGAATATTCCGGTGTGTATGGAAATGATGACAATGCGGCCGTTGGTGAAATAACGCCCAAATCGTTGGTTGGACTGTGTGCCGAATAACCATTTTTGTTGTCGCTGGCCGTTAAACCCCAGTTTCCTGCACTATATCCTATAAATTGTTTAGGATTTTTAACGCAATACTCTCTGTTGATGAGCGTGTGATTCACATTTTGATCCCAATAATTAGCATGTCTATCAACCAAGTTTCTCGGATCCAATCCCAAAAATGAATAATGCGCAAAAAACAACGGTCCGCCCAATTCAGGGCCTAATTTTAGTTTCCATTTTTGATAATACACATTTCCGTTGGTGAAATCATTGCCCGAAGTCCAGCCATTATCATAAACTGATTTGTTTATGGGATGGTTTATGGAAGAGGCAGCCAAAACATAGGTAATAAGCGCTTCATTATAGCCTTTTATTTCGTGATTTATGGCCCAGCCAAAATTTGGCGACCAATGCCAGGTCAATACATCCTTGTTGTTGGTATACCAATCCCATTCCACTTCGTTCCAAAGTTGGTTAATTTTGGTGCGAAGCGAATTTTCCATCGCATTGTCTTTATTAAAATATTGGCGAGCGGTTAATAAACCCTGAATCATAAATGAGGTTTCAACAATATCCCCACCGTTATCTGTTGCAAAAAAAGGTCTTACTTTTCCGGTGTCCCCATAATACCAATGCGGAAAAGCGCCGTGAAAACGATCGGCTTTTAAAAGAAAATCTGTGATTTTATGCAAACGTTCTATGGCTTGGTCTCTGGTAATATAGTTTCTTTCAACGCCTACAACAATTGCCATAACGCCAAATCCGCTTCCGCCTGTAGTCACAATGTTGGCAGCTTCACCGCCATACGCCTCTAAATTTGAACGCTCTAAAGCCAAACCGCTTACAGGGTGCGCAAAATCCCAGAAATATTTGAAGGTGTTTTTTTGTACCAAATCCATCAGCTCCGTATCAGTGAGTTGTTGAGGTAATGGGTCGGGCGGAATTGTGTTGCTATTTTCAGCTCCTGAACAAGATTGTAAAGAGATGTAAAATAAGCAACAAGCCGTTATAGTTAATATGTAGGGAAAATGTTTCATAATTTTTTAAAGTCAATAAAGGAAAATCCTTTTTATAAAATCGAAAGACTTTTTGCTCAAATTTGGCAGTCAGCTTAAAGCTATTCCTCTTGCATAGTGCAAAAAGTCTTTTGATTATTTTTTTAGTATCCTGGGTTTTGAACCAACAATCCGCCGCTTAAATCAATTTGAGCTTGTGGAATTGGAAATAATTCATGTTTGCCGTCAACAAAGTTTTTGCCATGGGCTCTAAGTACTGCACCGGCTCTTCCCTGACGCACCAAATCGAAATAACGATCGTGCTCAAAAGCAAGTTCAACCCTGCGTTCTTTCCAAACTGCCATTTTATTAACAACAGGAGCATTGCCTAAACCAGCCCTGTTTCTAACCCTGTTTAAAGGCGTTGCGGCATCACCACCAACTTCTATAGCTGCTTCGGCATTCATTAAAAGAACTTCGGCATATCTTAAAATACGGATGTTTTTATTTGATTCCCAGTCGTTTCCATTAAAAGTTTCAGCAGTTTTGCTCACATAAGCTTTTTGGTTATACATAGGGTTTGAAACTGTATTTGGAACCAAAAGTCCATCCCACAAGGTTTCTCCTCTGAAAATAATAGTGGCATCTCTTCGGGTATCACCAGCTTCGTAGGCATTGGCCAAATCTTGTGTTGGCGTATTGAAACCCCAGCCCCAGCCACCGGCACCACGGGCACCCTGACTTACAAAATAGCCTTCAACACCTTTGTTAGGTGTTTCGCCTCTCGCCTGAATTTCAAATATAGACTCAATGTTATTTTCTCCAATTTCTTTCCAAATGTCCTCATAATTGGTTGTTAAATTATAACCTAATCCCATTACTTGGGTGGTTAAATCTTTTACCTTTTGCCAGCGACCAGAGTCTTCCAAATTATACATATGAACCTTGGCCAATAAGGTTAAAGCCGCACCTTTAGTTGCCCTGCCAAGATCTGCTCCGCCATATTGCGTTGGCAAATCTGCAGCGGCTTCCGTTAAGTCGGTGATTATAAAATCATATATTTCTTTTCTGCTTGCTCTTGTGTTGGCCGCTTTTATATCATCCTGATTTTGGATGTTCGGAACATTTTTAATTAATGGAACGCCACCAAACATTTTAGCCAATCTAAAATAGAACATGGCTCTCAAAAATTTACTTTCCCCAATCAGTCTTTTCTTAAGGGTTTCATCAATGGCTAAATCCGGTAAAAATTTAATGGCTTGGTTTGCCCTTGCAATTCCTTGATAATTGGCTTCCCAAACTTCATTAAAGGATAAAGAAGTTGGCGAAAAGCTAAGTGCGTCCATAAGATCTTTATCGCCGCCCGTATCACCGGGATCACTGCCTTTATCGGCATCATCGGAAGTCATGCTGCTTACGCCATTCCATGCAAAGGAACTCTCATTCCAGTTTAAAAATTTATTATATACCGCATTTACCAATTCGGTTGCTGCCGTTGGGCTTGATAAAGCCTGTTCTGGCGTTTCAGATGACGGATTTACGTCAAGAAACTTTTCGTCATTACAAGATAAGAAAGCTAAAAGCATCAAACTTATAATTACTATATTTTTATTTGTTTTCATAAAGCCTGAAGTTTAAAAATTAATGTTAATTCCAAATAAATAAGAGGAAACAGATGGGTAGGCATTTAACTCGATTCCTGTTGTGCCCAATGGATCTCCATTGCCCGGTAATTCTGGGGTAAAGCCTGTAAAACTTTTAAAGATGAAAGGGTTTTGCGCCAAACCGTAGATTCTTACTTTCTGAATTCCTTCCATTATTTTAGGGAAGGTGTAACCCAATGAAATATTATTTATTCTGAAGAAATCGCCACTTTCCAAAAAGTAGGTTGAAGAAAGAGGGACTTCATTTGTTGGTGCCGGATGTTGATTTTGGGTACTTGTTGAGGAAAAAATATTATCGGCAACACTTTGCTCTATATTTTCACCACCAAAACGCTGTGCTTTTTTGCCGTTGTAAACTTTACTTCCCGCATTACCATAACCGTCTGCATTAAAATCCCAGTTGGCGTAAGTTAGACCCAAATTTAATCCGTAATACATATCTGGCTGGTAAGAACCAAAAAACTGACGGTCTTGATTGTCGATAATATCATCATCATTTACATCATTATAAACAAACTCGCCTCGTTCATCCATTCCTAAAACTTCATATAAGTAAAAGCTTCCAATAGGCTGCCCTTCTCTTAAAAGTTTGGTGTATTGTCCGTTGTCAATAGATCCGCCTGTTTGTTCAAAAGCAAATTGATTGGTAATTTCTTCTAATTCATTTTTGTTTGTGGTTAAATTACCGCCAAAATTATAATGGAATTTGTCATTAATTTCATCTTTCCAATTTAAGGTGAATTCAAAACCTTTGTTTCTAATTTTTCCTGCGTGCGTAAGCGTAGCTCCACTGGCGCCGAAAGCTTGTGGCAAGCTAATTGGCAAAATAGCGTTCTTATTTAGTCGATCATAATAATCTAATTCTCCTGAAAGTCGGTTTTCAAGAAATCCAAATTCAATTCCAAAATCAATTTCTTCGGTAACCTCCCAGCTTACATTTTCATCAATTATTGCAGTAATGGTTGAACCCGGATTTATAATTTGATCTGTTCCAAATGAATAATCAAGACCCGAATTAAATGTTAGTGTGTTTAAAGGAATGTTCTGGTTTCCTAATTGACCCCAACTTGCCCTTAATTTTAAATTGCTTAAAAATTCGGAATTTTCAAGAAAACTTTCTTTGGAAACTACCCATCCTAAACCAACAGAAGGAAAATTCCCCCAATTTTTGTCTTTATTTGCAAACACACTTGAACCGTCTCTTCTGATAGTTGCGGTTACTAAGTATTTATGGTTAAAATCGTAACTCATTCTCGCAAAATAAGACCTTAATGTTTTTACGTCAGAATTTCCACCGCTTACAAGATCGGTTCCTGCATCACCATTATTTAAGGAGAACAAATCGGCATTGTTGGGAACATTATTTCTTGAACCCTGCAAAGAGCTGCTTTGTCCTTTTTCTGTGGTAGTTCCAAAAACCAATTTAAAATTGTGGTTTTCTCCAAAAGTGTTGTCATAAGTTACAAACGCGTCATAAACCCATTGGTAAAAATCGCTTTTGCTTGAAGACAAAGTGTTTAAGTTGCTTGAGGCAAAATCTGAAGTTTCCCTGTTAGGATCACCGGCCAAAAATGCCGCAAGATTATTGCTGAAATTATATGATTTCCCGTATCCGCTTTCAATCCCGAAACTGGTATTGAATTTTAATTTTTCAAGTATTTTATATTCAGCAGTAAAATTTCCCTGAATAATCAAATTTTTAATAAGTTCATTACTTAACTCAAGTTGAGAAACAGGATTTCCAACGTTGTTGTATTGTGCGCCATTGTCATCAAAAGGAACGCCATATCTTCCTATAAAAGCACCATCAGCATAGCGAACAGGAACCAAAGGTGATTGTTTGTACGCGTTTGTAAACGCGCTGTAAGGCTTTGGTGTTGAACGATTTAAAGATAGAGAAATGTTGTGGCCAAATTTTAATTTAGATGTAAGGTTGTAATCTACCTTGTTTCTTAAATTTAACCTTCTGTAATCGTTTCCGATTAAAATCCCTTCTTCATCATAAAAATTTGCACTAAAAAACGCAGTCGTTTTTTCATTTCCGCCACTTATGGAAATGTTATGGTTTGCAACACTTCCGGTTCTGGTTATTTCATCAAACCAATCAGTATTGTATTGTTGCTCTCCAACAAAACGATTGTAGCCAAAAGCCAAGTTAGAAAAGTTGGCGAATGATGCTGCATCAGCCATATTTACTTTACTTAGTGCGGTTTTTGTTCCATAATATGAGGAAACGTCAACTTTTATCTTGCCTTCTTTACCCGATTTTGTGGTTACCATAATTACCCCGTTGGCGCCTCTGCTTCCATAAATAGCCAAAGAAGATGCGTCTTTTAAAATATCCATAGAAACAATATCATCACTGTTAATATTGTCTATTCTGTCTGTAATAATTCCATCCACAACATAAATCGGATTTCGGCCTCCCAAAACGGTACCAGTTCCCCTAATGCGCACCACAGGTGAACTTCCCGGTGCGCCGGAGCTGATAATTTGAACGCCGGATGCCTTACCCTGCAAAGATTGTGCGGCAGTTAAAGCTGGTTGTTTCAAAAGATCTTCAGCTTTAATGCTGGTAATGGAACCCGTTAAATCTCTTTTTTGAACAGAACCATATCCAACAACAACAACCTCTTCTAAACTTTCTGCGCTATCTTCTAAGACAACATTAATAATGTTAGCCGTTCCTACCACAATTTCTTTAGGTTTCATTCCAATATAGCTAAATACCAACACATCATTTTGAGTGGCGGCAATACTGAAATTTCCGTCAAAATCAGTCACAACTCCTTTAGCGGTGTTTTTTATTAAAACATTTACCGAAGGAATAGGTACTCCATCTGATGAAGTAACTTTACCTGAAACAGTTCTTTCCTGAGCAAAAATTAAGAAAGGAAGGAATAATAAGGCGTAAATTATTTTTGTTTTCATTTAAAATAAATTTAATGTTAAGTAATTGTTAAAGTTAATGGGTTTATGTGCTTTAAGCAAATGATGCCTATACACTTTAAATACGTCAAGTTAAAAAATATGCATATTTCTTAAAGACGTAATGCTGAGCGCGTATTTTTATACCTAAAATTAAAGGCAAAAACT
>DATIRG010000103.1:0-2887 GCA_035470005.1 Lutibacter sp.
GATTAATTTATCAGCAACTTTTCGCGTGATGTAGCTCGCTATTTTTTTAACGGCAGCATCAGTTTGCAAATACGAACGGGAAACGTTCAACGGAATATCCGGAGAATCAATCACACCACGAAGCATTTGTAAAAAGTCGGGAACAATTCCCTCCACATTGTCAGTTACAAACACCTGATTTTGATACAATTGAATCTTATCTTTTGCCTGATCAATATTTTTTGTCAGTTTTGGAAAATATAAAATTCCAGTTAAATTGAACGGATAATCAACATTTAAATGAATGTTAAATAAGGGTTCTTCAAATTGCATCGGGTATAATTCCCTGTAAAAATCGGCATAATCTTCCTCGCTTAATTCGGTCGGATTTTTCGTCCAAGCCGGATTTGGATTGTTTACAATATTGTCGACCGTAATTTTTTCAGGTTTGGCATCTTCTGGCGCATCTTCAGCCAAGGGAAACGTTTCTTCACGCGTTCCAAATTTAATTGGAATCGGCATAAACTTGTTGTATTTGTTCAGCAATTGCGTAATGCGGTTTTCCTCCAAAAACTCTGTGGAATCTTCGGCAATGTGCAACACGATTTCTGTTCCGCGCTCTGTTCTTTCAACGTCTTCCAAGATATATTGCGGACTTCCGTCGCATTCCCATCGTACTGCTTTTGCATATTCCTGATATGATTTTGTGAAAATTTCCACTTTTTCGGCAACCATAAAAGAAGAGTAGAATCCCAATC
The DNA here is from genome assembly GCA_035470005.1 of Lutibacter sp. Lineage (GTDB taxonomy): Bacteria > Bacteroidota > Bacteroidia > Flavobacteriales > Flavobacteriaceae > Lutibacter. Next base: position 738 of record DATIRG010000103.1, read on the forward strand.
CAAAATGACCGATAATTCCTGTGTCTTCAACTTTGTCTTTGTATTTTTCAACAAATTCTTCGGCACCAGAAAAAGCGATCTGGTTGATGTATTTTTTAACTTCATCACCCGTCATTCCAACACCTTGGTCAATAATCCTGATTTCCTTTTTTTCTTTATCTACTTTTATTTCGATCATCGGATTTCCAATATCACCCTTAATTTCGCCTAAAGTGGATAAATGCTTTAATTTCAACGTAGCATCCGTTGCATTTGAAACAAGTTCACGCAAAAATATTTCGTGATCAGAATACAAGAATTTTTTAATGATTGGAAAAATATTTTCAGCCGTTACTTTAATACTTCCTTTTGCCATATCTTTTAGTTTTTGATTTATATTTTACCTTGTGTTATAGTCAAAAAAAATACCAAAGTGCGAAAGGTGACAAATTGGCAATGTTATATAAATTGTGAATTCGGATAATTGTGTATATTCGTTTTTGAATTTTTATAGATGAATTAAAAAAATGGCACAACCGGATTTTGATTATGTGATTATTGGCAGTGGGTTTGGCGGATCGGTAAGTGCTTTGCGACTTTCAGAAAAAGGTTACAAAGTCTTGGTGATTGAAAAAGGCAAGTGGTTTACGGGCAAAGATTTTCCCAAAACCAACTGGAATCTAAAAAAGTGGTTGTGGCAGCCAAATATGAAGTTGTTTGGGTTTTTTAAAATGACTTTTTTAAACCACGTGACCGTTTTATCTGGCGTTGGCGTTGGCGGCGGATCACTGACTTATGCCAATACACTGCCAGTTCCCAAATCAAATTTTTTCACTTCGGGAAGTTGGGCCGCTTTAAACAATTGGGAAGAAGCATTGAAACCGCATTACGAAACTGCTTACAAAATGCTGGGCGCGGCAACAAATCCATCCTTTTTTGAAGCAGATGAAACCCTGCGGAAATTGGCCAATGAAAGAGGTAAAGAAAATGCTTTTGAAGCGACAAATGTGGCAGTTTATTTCGGTGAAGCAGGAAGGAAGGTAGATGATCCATATTTTGAAGGAAAAGGTCCCGACAGAACCGGATGCGTTTTTTGCGGTGCTTGTATGACGGGTTGCCGGTACAATGCAAAAAACACGTTGGATAAGAATTATTTGTATTTGGCGCAACAGTTGGGTTCAGAAATTTTGGCCGAAAAAGAAGTGGTCGATGTGACAGTTTTGGGAGCAAAAAATGGTGCTGACGGTTACAAAATTGAATTTATTTCGAGTATCGGAAAAAAAGAAAAATCCACTGTTACCACAAAAGGCATTATTTTTTCAGGCGGCGTTGTGGGTACGGTGCCTTTGCTTTTAAAACTGAAAAAGAAATCGCTGCCAAATTTGTCGGAAATGGTTGGATGTGCCATTAGAACCAACAACGAATCTTTAATGCTGGTGACTTCAACCAATAAAAATTTCAAGGATTTTTCCAAAGGAATTGCCATTGGCTCTATTTTACAAACCAGTGAAAATTCACATTTAGAACCTGTGCGTTATGGTGTAGGTTCTGCTTTTTTCCGAACAATGACCATTCCAGTCATCTTTAATAAATACGCAGTATTGCGACTTTTGGGTGTTTTGTTTTTATTGTTCAAATTCCCAATAAAATTGCTGAAAACTGTTTTTGCCAAAAATTATGCGAAACGCACTTCCGTTTTACTGTTTATGCAATCGGTGGACAGTACTATCAGATTAAAATTAGGAAAAATCACAAAAATGAAAACGGTGCCTGAAAACGGGCCAACACCGTCAGGTATTATTCCTGAAGCATTTCATTTAAGCAAAAAATACGGCAAAATAGTCAACGGAATTCCTTTTGGAAATTTTGTTGATGTTTTGCTTGGAACGCCAACCACTGCACATATTTTAGGAGGCGCAGTGATGGGTGAAGACCCTTCCAAAGGTGTTATCGACAAAAATAATCAGGTTTTTGGCTATCAAAATATGTTTGTCTGCGATGGTTCTATGATTTCTGCAAATCCGGGCGTAAATCCGTCGTTAACCATCACCGCAATTACAGAATGTGCGATGAACAAAATTGAACATTCGTAAATCGTAAATCTAAAATCGAAATTCAATTTGCGTTAGGGATTGCAGTGAAAATACTTTTTTAGGCATTTTGCCGAAAAA
>DATIRG010000104.1:0-6032 GCA_035470005.1 Lutibacter sp.
AAACAAACACATTCATTATTGTTAATTTAAATGATAATTTTTCTTCAAAAGTATCTTCATTTAAAACTACCAGTCGGTATTTGTTGATTAGTTTTTGCCGGAATTTGACCTTTTTTCTTGGTTTTATCGCCATAATATGCTTCAAAAAAATATAAAAACGAATTTTATATAAATAATTTTAAACTATTTGTTCAGCTGTGTTAAAACTTTTATAAAGTTACTGTTTATAAAAGTTCATTTCATCTATGTATTTCCAAACATTGATTGGCAGCATGGTGCTGATGTCTTTTTTATCCTTTATTGCTTTGCGTAAAAATGTTGATGAAATTTCAACAATTGGCGCACTTACCCGATTAATTTTAGCGTGATTCAAAAATTGCGGATCCACATTTTCTTTTGAAATCCTCGGATAAACGTACAACTCGTAATTTTTTAAAATGGTTTCGTAATTTTTCCATTTCTGAAATCCTTTCAAATTATCTTCGCCTAACAACAAACAAAATTGGTGTTTTGGAAATTTTTCTTCAATATGAATCAATGTATTGATGGTGTAATTTGGCTCGGGAAGGTTAAATTCTATGTCGGATGTTTTTAATTTAGGGTAATTTTCAACGGCAATTTTTGCCATAGCCAACCTGTGGTGATTGCTTAACAAAGTTTCTTTTAACTTAAACGGACTTCTTGGTGTTATCACAAACCAAACCTCATCCAAATCGGAAAATTCTACCATATAATTGGCAATAATCATATGCCCGATGTGAATTGGGTTAAAAGTGCCAAAAAATAATCCGATTTTCATTTTGGTTTGAAGTTGGTAGGTTGAAAAGTTAAATGTTATAAGTTGTGTTTAGTAAAATCGTAAATCCCAAATCTAATTTATAAACTTTTTCACCAAATTATAGGCTTCTTCCTGCGCTTTACTCAAGTCATCGTTCACAAGAATAACATCAAAATCTTTAGCGAATTTCAGCTCTTTTTCTGCCTTTTTAACACGTTCTTTTATTTTTTCTTCACAATCGGTATTCCGGTTTCTGAGGCGGCGTTCCATTTCGTCAATCGACGGGCTTTTAACGAAAATCGCCAATGTTTGCTCAGGAAATATGTTCTTTATGCTTAGGCCGCCAACAACATCTATATCAAAAATGACATTTTTTCCCGATGCCCAAATTCGCTCAACTTCCTTTTTTAAAGTGCCATAATAATTGTTTTCGTAAACCTCTTCCCATTCAATAAAATCGCCTTTTTTAACGTGTTTTTGAAATTCTTCCAGAGAAATAAAATAATAATCTTTTCCGTTTACTTCTTTTCCCCTTTTTTCACGTGATGTTGCCGAAATGGAGAAATCTAAATTTAATTCGGATTTTCTCAATAAATGATGCACAATTGTTGTTTTACCAGAGCCTGAAGGTGCCGAAAAAACGATGAGTTTTCCCTCTTTTTTCAATGATGTTAGGTTTTAAAATTGTTGATTTCCCGATTAATTACAATACATTCAAGTTTTGTTCCTTTATTTTTTCAAGTTCATCTTTCATTTGCACCACCAATTTTTGCATATTCGCCAAATTGGATTTTGAGCCGATGGTGTTAATTTCCCTTCCAATTTCCTGAGTTATAAAAGCCAATTTTTTACCGTTTGAAACATCCTCATTCAGTTCTTTGATGAAATATTCCAAATGATTTTTCAATCGCACTTTTTCTTCGGTAATGTCGAGTTTTTCAATATAATAAATCAGTTCCTGCTCAAATCGGCTTTCATCGATTTTTGTTTCCAATTCGGCAATTGATTTTCTGAGTTTTTCCTTCACCTGTTCCATACGCAACGGATCCAATTCAACAACACGTTCCAACAATATTTCAATGATAGAAATGCGCAAAACAAAATCGTCATGAAGCACTTTGCCTTCATCAATGCGGTATTCATTAATTTTTTCAATGGTTTCTAAAATACCATTCTCAATTTGATTCCATTCCTGCTCATCGAGTTCCTCCCGTTGCTGTTTAAAAGCATCGGGCAGGCGAATGGCCATTTTTAGCAATTCAATTTCATCAGAATCCACAATACTCCGCAATTGGTTCATGTATTCTTTCACCATATTTTCGTTGATTTTTGATGAATATTCTCCGCCATTGTCTTCAATATAAATAGAAAAATCTATTTTTCCCCTAACCAGTTCCGTAGCTAGTTGTTTGCGAATATCCAGTTCCTTTTCTCTGTAGTAGCCGGGAACACGAACGTTTAAATCTAAGTTTTTGCTGTTTAACGATTTCAATTCAATCGTAATTTTTTTTGTTGGAAGCTGCAGTACGGTTTTACCGTAACCGGTCATTGAATGTATCATCTAAAAATAATATTTAAGCAAATTTAAGCATTTTATGGTTTGGAATGTAGATTTTAATACTGATGGTTTGTATTTTTTGCACTAAAACTATTCGTACTTTTGTTAAAAATAACCAACAATTTAAAATTATTTTGTCACAAATTAAGCATTTATTAGTTATTCGGCTTTCAGCAATGGGCGATGTTGCCATGGCGGTTCCTGTTTTAAAGGCTTTGGAAAAACAACATCCAACCCTAAAAATTACCGTGCTTTCAAAACCTTTTTTGAAGCCATTGTTTGATGGACTGAAAAATGTTACTTTTTATGCTGCTGAAGTTGACGGAAAACACAAAGGTTTTTTCGGAATTTACAAACTTTTCAAGGAATTAAAATCGTGTAATATTGATGCCGTGGCCGATTTGCACAACGTTTTGCGCTCTAAAATTTTAAGAACTTTTTTTAAATTGGCATTGGCAAAAGTTGCTTTTGTTGATAAAGGCCGAAGTGAAAAACGCGCATTGACCCAGTCTAAAAATAAAGTTTTTAAACAACTGAAAACCACCCACGAAAGATACGTCGATGTTTTCAGAAACTTGGGATTTGATTTGGATCTTTCGTCTCCAGAATTCCCGCCGAAAAAAGAACTAACCTCAGAAATACTTGAAATCACTGGCACAAAAAACACAAAATGGATTGGCATTGCGCCTTTTGCAACGTACAATTCTAAAATGTATCCTTTAGATTTAATGGAAGAAGTTATTTCCGAATTGTCTCATCAACCTATAAAAATATTGCTTTTTGGCGGCGGCAAAAAAGAAATTGAATTGTTGGAAAACTTGGCAAATAAGTTTCCTGCTGCCATAAATGTTGCCGGAAAACTTAAATTAAATCAGGAGCTGGCGCTTATTTCAAACTTGGACGTTATGGTAAGTATGGATTCGGGAAATGCCCATTTTGCGGCAATGCTGGGAATAAATACCATCACCATTTGGGGAATTACACATCCTTTTGCGGGCTTTGCACCTTTTAACCAGCCTTTTGAAAATGCCCTTTTACCCGATTTGGAAAAATATCCCAATATTCCCTGTTCCATTTACGGCAATAAAGTTTGTGAGGGCTATGATGATGTTATGAGAAGCATTTCGCCAAAAACAATCGTTAAAAAAGTTTTGGATACTTTAATTTAATTGCTTAATCACACCATTTCCATCATCTAAAATTTACATACAAACTTTCCCGTTTTATAATTTTTATATCCTATTTTTGCTTAAAATATCCTTCTATGATTGTCAACGTTTTAGACCAAAAAAAATCAATTTTAAATAAATTCATTTCAGAAATCAGAGATACCGAAATTCAAAAAGACAGTATGCGATTTCGTAGAAATATTGAAAGAATTGGTGAAATTATTGCTTATGAAATAAGTCAAACGTTAGATTTTCAAAACAAAATTGTCTCAACGCCTTTGGGCACTAAAATAGTGCCGCTTCCAAAAAAAGACATTGTGGTTTGTTCTATTTTAAGAGCGGGATTGCCTTTGCATAGCGGACTTTTAAACTTTTTTGATGATGCAGAAAACGCCTTCATTTCCGCCTATCGAAAGCACATCACCGAAACCGAATTTGAAATTAAAGTGGAATATTTTGCTTCACCTAATTTAGACGGTAAAACATTGATTTTAGCCGATCCAATGTTGGCAACCGGCCAATCTTTAGCTACCGTTTTTGAAGGTTTGAAAAAACACGGAACACCAAAAGAAATTCATTTGGCTTGTGTAATTGGCGCTAAAGAAGGCATCGAATACATTAAAAATCATTTTCCGCCAACCACCAAATTGTGGATTGCCACGGTTGATGATCATCTGAACGAAAAAGGATACATTGTTCCCGGTTTGGGCGATGCAGGCGATTTGTCTTTTGGGATTAAATTATAAAAAATAGATTGCAACTGAAATCAACAAAAAGCCATATAAAACTGCATTTTTGAAAATTTTAGATTTGATGAGATGCATCAAATTCGCAACAATTACTGCAGAAGGAAAAATAAGAAAAAACAATTCCGAACTATTCTTGGTTGGTGCCAAAACAATGATTACTGCTGAAATTAACAAATGGTTAATTAATACATCCCAAGAAAATTTAAAATTATTTCTGACAGAAACAACTTTTGGCGTTATTTTAAAAATGCTCCAAAGCAATACCAAAGATAAAAATGCCAACGGAATTAATATTTTTAATAACATGTAGGGACTAAAATCCAAGCTAATTTCATAATTAAACTTATTGTAAAAAAAAGCGGCATCTTCAAAATAAAGGCAATACGTAAAATAAATGATCATTGGCGTTACAAAGCCAACAATAGGAATAAACAAATTTTTAAAGGTGAGTTTTTGATGAATAATCATTCCTATGTAAACCAGCAAAACGTAAAAAATACTCCAAGAATAAATCAATGTGGCTATTCCAATCCAAAAACAGGCATCAAAAAGCTTCAATTTAGTGTCTAAGCCAGATCTTAAACTGTAAATTTTTCGAAATCCCAATAGCAATGCGATGTTTGCCAAAACAATTTTGTAAGAAAACATGGCTTCAGGAAAAGTTCCCAATAAAAAAACCATTAAAAGCAATGCGTAAGAATTGTCTTTTGTCAGCTTATTTTTTTTGACAATAAAATTTACAATCATCAGCATTAAAGCAATAAAAACAAAAAAAGAAATTCTTTTAATCAAAAAATTGAATGAAAGTTCTGCCGAATGAAGCAAAAAAGTGGCCGTAAAATAATAGACAAACAGCAGTGCGACAAGGATAAATATAGTTGCCGGTTTAGTTTTATTGAAAAAATTTGCTATCATTACTATATTTTATACTTTTGCCTGTAAATATAAATAAGTTATGATTGCAAACAATATTTTTAGAGCGATAGGTGAATTTTGTCAAAATGTTTTATTTGCGCCTCACAACAGCATTCGTGCTATGGACAATTGGTGGCTACAAAATACCGTTAGCTGGATTTTTGTTGTCATTTTATTTATTGCATTATTCTACTGGTTGGGCGAGTTAAAAAAATACAAAAAAGCAGGAAACGAATAATTTCTTATTTTAAATCAATTATATTTTTTTCCTTTTTTTAACGAAACTCAAATCCTGTGGGAAGCAAAAATAAACTCAAAAGATTTCGTGAAAACGAAACGTTTTCCAATGTCATTCAACCAACACGAAAAGAAGTTATTGATGGTTTCTCCCAAAAAGGAAATTGGCACACACTTTTTAACAACAGCAATCCGATTGTGCTTGAATTGGGCTGCGGAAAAGGCGAATATACCATTGCGCTTGCCCGCAAAAATCCGAACATCAATTATATTGGCGTTGATATAAAAGGAGCGCGTTTTTGGCGAGGCGCCAAAATAGCTTTGGAAGAAAAATTGACCAACGTAGCGTTTTTAAGATCTCAAATTGAGTTGATCGATTTGCTTTTTAACAAACACGAAATTGCAGAAATTTGGATTACTTTTCCCGATCCGCAAATTAAATACACGCGCACCAAACACAGACTTACCAATACGGAATTTTTAAAAAAATACCACCATATTTTAAAACCTGAAGGCATCGTTCATTTAAAAACGGACAGTGAGTTTATGCACGGTTATACCTTAGGTTTGCTTCACGGTGAAGGTCATGAAATAATATATGCGCATCACGATATTTACAAAAATTA
>DATIRG010000105.1:0-1993 GCA_035470005.1 Lutibacter sp.
GGAGAAGCATATTAAAGTTACCGTAAAAGCAAATTCATCAGAAGAATTGGCAGATGAAATATTGCTGAACAAGGAAATTGAGGAGGTTCATTTTTTCTGCGGAAATTTAAGACGCAATGAACTTCCTGAAATCTTAACTGAAAACAATATTAAGGTCAATGAAGTTGAAGTTTATTCAACCAATTTCAAACCTGTAACAATAAAAAGCACCTATGACGGCATCCGGTTTTTTAGTCCGTCATCAGTAAAAAGTTATTTGTTAAAAAATACCGATACCCAAAGCGTGGCTTTTTGTATTGGAAATACCACCGCTGCTGAAGCCGTCGACGATTTTGAAAATGTATTTGTGGCCGATGAACCAACAGTTGAAAATGTAATAGAATCTGTAAATCAATATTTTGATTATGAATAGAACAAGACGCCTTCGTAAAACTGAAAATATTCGTCGTTTGGTAAGGGAAAACCGACTAACCGTTGATGATTTAATTTATCCTTTGTTTATTGAGGAAGGGACAAATATTGAAACTGAAATTGTTTCCATGCCAGGAATCAAAAGATGGTCATTAGACAGAATTTCAAAAGAACTGGATGAAGTAGTTGCATTGGATATTCCTGCAGTATTGCTTTTCGGAATTCCTTCAAAAAAAGATGAAATTGGTTCTGAAACCTGGAATGATAACGGAATTATGCAAAATGCCATCCGTTTCATCAAAAAAAATTATCCCAATTTATATGTAATCACCGATGTTTGTTTTTGCGAATACACCAGTCACGGTCATTGTGGCGTAATTCACAATAACGATGTTGACAATGATGCAACATTGCCAAATATTGCCAAACAAGTAATCTCGCACGCAAAAGCAGGAGCAGATATGGTGGCGCCATCAGGAATGATGGACGGTATGATTGCAACCATTAGAGAAGCGTTGGACAATACAGGTTTTTACGATCTTCCAATTATGTCGTACGCGGTAAAATACGCATCGGCATATTACGGTCCGTTTAGGGATGCTGCAGATTCTGCACCAACTTTTGGAGACCGAAGAACTTACCAAATGGATTCGTCAAACAGAGATGAAGCATTGCGTGAAGCAACTTATGATGACCAGGAAGGAGCCGATATTTTGATGGTAAAACCGGCTTTGGCTTATTTGGATATCATAAGAGATGTAAAAAATAATTTCGACCGTCCGGTTGCGTGTTATAACGTAAGCGGTGAATATGCGATGATTAAAGCAGCTGCGGAAAAGGGTTGGATTGATGGCGATAGAGTAATGATGGAAAGTTTATTGTCCATGAAAAGGGCAGGAGCCGACATTATTATTACCTATTTTGCAAAAGATGTCGCTAAATTATTATTGAAACGTTAATTACAGCAAACTACTAACAAAATGAAACTAGAAAAATCAGTAGAATTATACACAAAAGGGAAAAAGAACTTGGTGGGAGCTGTAAACTCTCCTGTTAGGGCTTTTAAATCTGTTGGCGGCGTTCCTATTTTTATCGATAGGGCAAAAGGCAGCAAAATTATTGATGTTGACGGAAACGAATATATTGATTTGGTGTTGTCCTACGGCCCAATGATATTGGGACACAGAAACAGCACGGTTGAATCAGCGGTAAAAAAAGCCTTAAAAAAAGGGACTACTTTTGGCGCTTCAACAGTGGGCGAAATTAAATTGGCCAAAATTGTTTGTGATGCATTCCCTGGAATGGATAAAGTTCGCTTTGTGAGTTCGGGAACGGAGGCTGTTTTTAGCGCCATTCGTTTGGCAAGGGCCTTCACAGGAAAAAATAAAATAATCAAATTTGCAGGTTGTTATCACGGGCATGCGGATGATATGCTGGTTGCCGCCGGTTCGGGTTTGGTAACGTTGAGTATTCCCGGAAGTAAAGGTGTTCCGCCGGAAGCAGTTGCAAATACCTTGGTTGCAATATACAATGATATAGACAGCGTTGAGCAACATTTGGCGAAGCATAATGATATTGCCGC
>DATIRG010000106.1:0-2581 GCA_035470005.1 Lutibacter sp.
ATTGTCGCAAACGCCATTCGCCATTTTAGAAAGCGTATTTGCCGTTGCAGGCGCAATAAGGATATAATCTGCCCACAAACCTAAATCCACGTGACTATTCCACTGCTCGTTTTCTTCATCACCTTTTTCAAAAAAAGTAGAATAAACAGGATTTTTGGATAATGTTGAAAGTGTAAGCGGCGTGACAAAATCTTTGGCTGCAGGTGTCATCACAACTTTTACCTGCGCGCCTGATTTCACAAAAAGTCGCACTAAATGTGCTGTTTTATAAGCAGCAATACCGGCAGTAATGCCCAATAGTATTTTTTTACCGCTTAAAATGGACATCTATTTTTGAGGTTCTTCTGGATTTCTGTAATAAATTTTACCGTCTAACCATTCTTGCACGGCAAGTGCTGTTGGTTTTGGTAATTTTTCATAAAATTTAGACACCTCAATTTGTTCTTTATTTTCAAAAACTTCATCCAAACTGTCAGTATACGTAGCAAACTCCTCTAATTTTTCAACCAATTCATTTTTTAAATCGATGCTGATTTGATCGGCTCTTTTTGCTATAATGGTAATCGCCTCATAAATATTGTTAGTTGGCGCTTCAATTTTATTTTTGTCGTAAGTAACGGTTGTGTTCGGTGCTTTTGTGTTTTTATAATCCATTAGTTTTCAGTTTTTATGACGGTTATAGCGTTTAATTCAGTACTTAATTCAGAAATCAATCTTTTGGTTTCGTCTAAATATTTTGATTCAGGGAAATTTCTTTCAAATCGCTGATGCACTTTTATGGCCTCATTAATTCTTTCTTCCTTTTTTTGAACAATACTGTTGATGCCCAAATAATAAGCGGATTTAAATTTCAGATACATCGCTTCTTCTCTATATGAAGTACCCAAATAATCTGAAAGTAAATTGTCAAAAGCAACCATTGCTGCTGTATAATCTTGGGTGTGATAGTATTGTTTGGCAATCTCAAAAGATTTTTTCTCCAATTTATACGTTAATTCCTTGATGTTTTTATTGGCATCCGCAACTTTATCTGAGTCCGGAAACTTATAAATAAAATTTTGAAGCGCCGTGATGGCTTCTTTTGTGTCTTTTTGGTCTAAACTATAAACCGGCGATGCCAAATAATAACTGTAAGCCGATAAATAGGCGGCTTCTTCAACCTTTGAACTTTTTGGATAGCTTTTTACAAATTTATCAAAATAATAGGCCGCTAAACTATATTGTTTGGTGTTATAATGTGCCTGGGAAACCATATACTGAATGCGTTCCATTTGAGGTTTTCCTTTATAACTTGGCGTTATTTTCTCAAACAATTGAATGGCTTTCGTGTACTTTTGTTCATCATACATTTTAACAGCCATCAAATATTGCTCTTCACTGGTTCCTTTATTCAACACTTTTTGGTATTCACCGCAAGATGAAAAGCCCAAAGCGACTAACAAAATGAAAATATAAATCTTATTTTTTTGCATTTGGCAAAATTAGTTATTTATTATGGATTATTAAAATGATTTTTCACCTGACTATGAACCACAAAAATAACGCGCTTTTCCTATAAATAGTGCCCGTGAATCCTAATTGTTTGTTAATTATTAGGCTGGTGGCGCAACCGAGCTTACAACGGTAAGTCGTTTAATATCATTGTCAAACAAATACAAACCGCCCTTATCGTCGCCGATCAAATTAATTTTATCCAAAATGGTTCTTGCCTGTGCTTCTTCTTCAATTTGTTCGGCAACATACCACTGTAAAAAGTTATGGGTTGCATAATCCTTTTCTTCCAATGCAATATGCACCAATTCGTTAATGCTTTGAGAAACAAAAACTTCATGTTTAAACAATGTTTCAAACATTTTTTTTATGGAACCAAATTCCAATGCCGGTGCACTTAATTCCGTAACCATGGCGTGGCCGCCACGTTCGTTGATATATTTAAAAAATTTAAGCATATGCAATCGCTCTTCATCAGATTGCGCATACATAAATTGAGAAACGCCTTCCATCCCTTTTGATTCTGACCATGAAGCCATAGCCAAATATATTTGTGAAGATTCTGCTTCAATTCTTATTTGCTTGTTTAAAACGGATTGCATTCTTTCTGATAACATAATTTTTGATTTTTAATGTTGTTTTATGATAATTTCTAAATACTAAAATCTAATAATTGGCTGCAAAGTTAGTTATTTTTTGTTGTAAAACATCAGAAGCATTTACCAAAGGCAACCGCACATTTTCCGAACAAATTCCCAAACTTTTCAAAAGTGCTTTTATTCCTGCCGGATTTCCTTCTTCAAAAATATAATCGATGCAATCCATCACTTTATAGTGAAGTTCATTCGCATTTGCAACATTGCCTTTTAATCCCTGTTGAATCATTTCAGAAAAATCTTTAGGCAAACCTTGTCCGATGACCGAAATTACCCCAGCGCCGCCGGCCAAAACCATGGGTAATGCAATCATATCGTCGCCCGAAATAACCATAAAATCTTTGGGTTTATGCTGTATTAACCGCATTGACTGAACGATATCTCCTGCAGCTTCTTTTACCGCGACAATATTTTTAAAATCTTTGGCCAAACGA
>DATIRG010000107.1:0-1550 GCA_035470005.1 Lutibacter sp.
GATGCCGTTGTAATTTCCTTGGCCAACTTAGAAAAAGACGGATTTGGAAATTCCCCGTTATTTAAAACTTTTGTTGCTGAAGTTGATGATGAAATTGTTGGAATGGCGCTCTTTTATCCAAGATATTCCACCTGGAAAGGGCCAACCATTCACTTGGAAGATTTAATCGTCAAAAAAAATAAACGAGGGTTGAATATTGGAAGCGCCTTGTATAAAAAAGTGATTGAATACGGCCATAATTTAGGCGTTAAAAGAATGGAATGGGTGGTTTTGGGCTGGAATACGCCGGCCATAGAATTTTATAAAAAAACCGGAGCGCACCTTTTAGATGATTGGAAAACGGTTCAAATGGATGAACTTGCCATAAAAAATTATTTGGAAACTTTATGAAAATTTATAAGTTTGGAGGCGCCTCAGTAAAAGATGCGGAAGGCATAAAAAATGTGGTGCGTGTTTTAAGAAACGAAGGATTCAAAAATACGCTTATTGTCATTTCGGCTATGGGAAAAATGACCAATGCTTTTGAAAAAATCATCAACTCTTACCATCATAAAACCGATGATTTACAGCAACATATCGAATTCGTAAAGGATTATCATTTAACAATTATGAATGTGTTGTTTGATAATAAATCAAATCCTGTTTTTAGTGAAGTTGATACTCTTTTTGAGGAACTAAACATGTTTTTGACAACCAACAAATCAACCGACTATAACTTCATTTACGACCAGATTGTTGGTTTTGGTGAATTGCTTTCAACCAAAATTGTGAGCGCATATTTGAATAATGTTGGTATTGAAAACCAATGGATTGATGTGCGAGAATACCTAAAAACTGATGACAGTTACAGAGATGCTTACGTAAATTGGGAACTTACTTCCCAAAAAATTTCAACTTTAAACCCAAATAAATTATACATTACCCAAGGATTTTTGGGTGAAGATGCGCAGGGAAATACCACAACTTTGGGCCGCGAAGGTTCCGATTACACCGCTGCCATTTTTGCACATTGCTTAAATGCCAAAAGCTTGACCATTTGGAAAGATGTTGACGGCGTGCTAAATGCCGATCCTCGTTATTTTGAAAACGCACAATTGTTACATCAAATCTCTTATAGCGAAGCCATTGAAATGGCGTTTTACGGCGCATCGGTTATTCATCCAAAAACCTTGAAACCGCTTGAAAACAAAATCATTCCGTTGTATGTTCGTTCTTTTCTCAACTTGGAAGTAAAAGGTACAACCGTTGGAAAAGGAATTGATTTAATTCCCGAAATTCCTTGTTTTATTTTGAAACAAGACCAGATATTGGTATCTATTTCGGCTTTGGATTTTTCTTTTATGGTGGAATCTAACCTCAGCGACATTTTCAGCATTTTACACGACAACAAACTTAAAGTAAACTTAATCCAGAATTCTGCCATCAGCTTTTCGGTGTGTATTGAAGATAAATTCAATAATTTTCATCACTTTTTAACAGCACTGAAATCGAAATATAAAGTGTCATTTACAGAAAATGTTTAGTTGTACACCATTCGGCATTCCAGCGAA